>CAJPPE010000112.1 GCA_905372345.1 uncultured Treponema sp.
AGCTTCCGTTTCATAAAGTTCTTCATAATTTTTATCATCTTCGGCAGTCTCAGCATCTTCTATTTCATCGAGTTCTTCGACTGTTTCGGCATCTTCTATTTCATCGAGTTCTTCGACTGTTTCGGCTTCTTCTACCTCGTCAAGTTCATCTACAGCCTTAGCTTCTTCTACTTCGTCGAGTTTTTCGACTGCTTCGGCTTCTTCTACTTCGTCGAGTTCTTCTACAGCCTCAGCTTCTTCTACCTCGTCGAGGTCTTCAACCGCTTCGGCTTCTTCCACTTCATCAAGTTCTTCTACAGTTTCAGCATTTTCTGGCTCAGCGATCGAGGTTTGAGGCTCTGCCGGCTTAGGCTTATCTGCAACATTCTTTTGATTTTTTACTGCTTCCATCAAAAGGTTTACAAGTTCTTCAGCATTTACGTCTTTTAAGTTATGTGTGAAAGATTTATTTGTTGTAGTTTTGTTTATAATGTCAAATATTTCTTGCCAACTGTTTTGTAAGAAATCATCTATTTCTTTACTCTTAGACTCAAGTACTTTTTTACCTAAGCCTTTCTTTATTTCTTCATTTACCTCATGTCTATGATATTCAAGCTCTTTTTGTAATTCGCCCCAATTTTCTTTTTGAGATGTTTTTAAATAGCTTTTTAGAATTGACCAATGCAGCTGCTGAATTTTATTTTGTGCAATGAAGAGTTTATTTCTCTTTAAATTTAACAATAAGAAGGATGCTAAAAATACTGTTACAAATACTGTAAATATCAAAAAATATTTAACAGATGCCGGGAACATAAAAACACTTTTCTCGGTTATTCTGCCTACGTAGCCAAAATCGGATTTTTTTGTAATAAGAACCCAGCGGTCTTCTCCTTCAAGGCTTATTATACGTAAATTTTGAGGCTTGCGTTCCCAGTCATCGAGAACAGCTTCTTGTAATTCAGGAGAAACTATATTATGGGTTCCTGTTAAAATTCCAATGATACTATGGGCTTGGTCTGATAGAAGGGCTAAGCCGTCACTGATTGAAAGAATATTTTGCGAAACCAAATGATATAAAAAGCTGTTTCCTGAAATATAAAAAACCGCTGTTCCCCTATATACCTCGTAGCTATCGTAAAATGGCAAACAATATAAAAGTACATCAAGATCCGTTGAAGCCGTAATTCTCACTTCTGAGTTGTCTGCTGTTTCTATATGCTGATATGGAATTAAATTATCTGCATCATTATACCGCTTATAGGAAAGCATTGAGTCCGTTTTGTTTAGAATGTCTTCAGGAAAAGTACTAAAATGAATTTTTTGATATTGTGAACCGATTATCCTTAAGCCTGCAAATCCCGGTACGGTAGAGATTATTTTTGAAATGACATTATTTCTACTTTCTATGTCTGATTGGGCTTGCTCTTGTTTTACTACCGACATTAATGATTCTTCATTAAGAAAGCTTTTAAATAACTCGGTATTTGTGTCATTCCAAGCAATAAAAGCTCTTTCAATTTCTGAGAGGTTTTCATTGATGTGCCTTATTATGGCCGGTTTATATATTTTTGTTTCCGTAAAAGATTCATAATCTGAGGCTGTTAATAAAAAAAGCCCTGCAAATACAGCCAAAGAGATAACTAAACTTATAAGAACTTTTAAACCCGTACGCAATTTAAATCTCCAATGTCTATTCTATCATATTTATAAGATTTTAGTAAACCCCAAAATCAGATATAATCAATTAGAACTCAATACCTTATCGGTAAATTTTATCGAGGCTTTATAAATATTATACTTTTTGTAGATAAAATTTCAGACTGAAGGGGTGCTTTATAAAACAACGGCGTCTAAATCAAAACCGTTTCGGGCTAAGATTTTTGCTTTTACAACGGAGCCGGGCTCTATCTGATTTCCGTCATTATCTTTTGAGTTTAAATTAAAGTTTAAAACGACGGCTCCGTCAACTTCCGGAGCTTGAAACCAAGCCCGCCCAAGTGCTAAAAATGTCTTATCTTCTGCCGGAATTAGTTCTTCTATTAAGACTTCTATTTCTTTTCCTATAAAGGAATCCAGTTTTGTTTCGGTTATTGAGGTTTGGATGCTTTGTATTTCGGCAAGGCGGGCTTCTGCCGTTTTTTTTGGAATTTTTCCCTTAAAAGAGTATGCAGGGGTATCCTCCTCTCTGGAGTATATAAAGCCGCCAGACCAAAGAGGCTTTAATTCTTTTAAAAAATTGAGAGTTTCCTTGAAATCTTCATCCGTTTCGCCCGGAAAACCTGTCAAGAAGGTTGTCCGTATTTGCGGCTCTCCGTAAGGACTTTTTGCTTTTTCAAAAGCATCCCGTATATTCTTTACGATATCAAGGTAAACCTCGGCAGAGCCATTTCGGTTTATAGCCCTTATTATTTTTTCTGATCCGGACTGAAATGGAATATCGAAATAAGGCAAAAACCTATTATCGGCCGTCATTATAGGAAGAATATCTGGAGGAAAGTGATCGGGATGGATGTAAAGTAATCTGATTTTGAAGTTGCCGCTTATTGTTGAAATGTTTTTTAAAAGCAGGGCTAAACCGGAGCTGTTACCCCCATGCAATTCTTCTTCTTTGAAGTCATCTTTTCCGGTTTGATAGGCGGCAAGGTCTTGTCCAATCAGGTTAAATTCATAAAAGCCTTTTTGTAAAAAGGCTTTTATCTCATCGCAGATGTCTTTAATAGGCCGGCTTCTTAAGCGTCCCCTGATAATGGGAATAGCACAAAAACTGCAAAAGTTATCACATCCCTCTGTTATTTTGATATAGGCAGAACGCGGAAAGTTTAGTATCTTAGGCCTTTCTCCTCCGCAGATGCCTATTTGCGGTGGGATAAGTATCTTTTCGCTGTTTTTGCCGGCTAATGAGTCTTGAGGAAACATAGAGTCTATGAGTTGAGGCAGCAGAGAAAGGTTTCCGTTTCCAAAAATACCGTCTGCTTCAGGTAAATCGTTTTTAAGAACTTCGGCATAACGCTCTGCCAGACAGCCGGCCAAGAGAATCTTAGCCTTAGGGTGTGCCGCCTTAGCCTGTAAAACGGCATTTAGCGATTCTTCCTTTGCAGAATTAATAAAGCCGCATGAATTGACTATTATTAAATCTGCTTCATCGGGATCGGAGGTGTCTTTCCACGATAAATTTTCCATTATCCCGATTATAATTTCGGCATCGACCTGATTTTTTGCACAGCCGTGCAAATCCATAAAAAATTTTTTTTGAAGCATCTATATTTAATCGACGTCTACGACTATGAACTTAAAGCGTTTGGTTTCATCATCGCGTATCCATTTAAGGTCTTTTACGATAACTTCTCCCTGGCGGCTGACTTCCAAATCTACGGTTTTACCGCCTGCAACTACTTGGAGTTTTACCGCATTTCCATTGGATGCCCAAATTCTTAAACCGTTATTTGCTTGAACGGTAAGCTGTTCAGCCTTTTGATAATATCTTTCTTCACGATTAGCCTTATCCGCCTCATGTCTAAATAGACAGTAGCCTCTAAATGTAGCATTTAAGGTTACGGGGTAGGCTGAACCGCTTTCAAAAAGCACCTTGTAAGCTGTTGAGGCTGTAGAATTTTCTTCGGAAACAACTAAATCTGTTTCTTCAGAAGGGCGGCCCTGTGTAATGCCGCTTCCGGTTAATATAGATACCAGAGCACCTGAGGCTGAGTTATTTTTATCTATATCTTCTACGGTAATTTCTATATCCATAGTCAAATCATTGTCAAGGTCTATTTTAATGGTTTGTCCCAAGCTTATTATTTGAGTTCCAAGTGCAGTTTTTAGGTTTAATTTAGGGCTTATTTTTTCTACCTCGAGTGTATATTCTTTATCTTTTATACTTAATTTTAAAATATCACCCTCAAATATTCTTTGTTCATATTTTTGTTGATTTATTTCATGTATTTTTGCTTCCCGAGTTTCACGGATTTCGGTTTTTACATTTGCCTCGCTGCGTTTTTGTTGTATGGCCGGTATCCAGCTTTTAAGTGCAAAAAATACTACTATAATTATCACGGCAATAGCCGCCAATACACCTAAGCCTATAATAAGGGGCTTAGACAAAGTGAATCTTCTTTTTTCTAATAAGGCATCCGGCGGTAAAGATGTTTCTTGTATTTTAATTTGTTTATAAAGATTGGTTATTTCTTCGGGGTTAAGGTCTAAATATTCGCAATAATTTCTTAAAAAACCTACAATATACGGCTCTGCAGGGAAAACACTGTAATCATCGCTTTCCAAGGCTTCTAAATATCTTTTGGCTATATTTGTTTCTCTTGCAACCTGATCAAGCTCAAGACCGTTTTCTATTCTTGTTTCGGTGAGTAATTTTCCGATTTCGTTCATTATTTATCTCCCATACCAAATTAATCGACAAAAAGAAAATCATTAAAAGACTTTGCTGTAGAAGGGGCATCAAAAACAAAATTTCTGCTTCCTACTCCGGTATTTATTCTGTAATTATAAAAATCGAATGTAATTTTACCGCCGGAAACAGGAATTGCTTCAATTCTGCGTATCAGTTTACCGTCAGGATAAATCATAACACGCAAGGTTTTAAAGGTCTCGGTCGCAGATTTCCTATTCATCAATAAAATTATAACCCTTTCAGATGAGCCTTCTTCCAAGGGCTGCGGAGCCGATGTCGCATCGTATTGAATTGTGTAACCTCTTTTCATAAGGGAAAGGCCCTGAGGGGTTGCCAGCGAAGAACCTCCGGCATTGCTCTGTTCTACATCCTGAGTCAAAATCGTTCTGTATTGAGGCAAGTAAATTGAAAGAGTGTTTCCGTTAAAAACAATACATTGTTCTGCGGGAAACCTAAAATCCAATCGCAGTTTATCCGGTCTTTTAAACATGGCCGTAGCCTGTTGTGTTGACGATCCGACGGTTATATTCATGTCGACAATGTAGTCCTGTATTTGTGCATACCTATCGGAAACTGAAGCAAAGACATCGCCTGCGGTAGTAATATTTTGAGAAAAACAAAGAGAACTTATAAAAATAAATAAAATAGTAGTTATATTTTTTTTCATACCTGCTATAGTAAAACAAAAAAGGTTATAAAGTCAAGTAGAGGCTTTTTTAAGATTAGATAAAAGACTCCAGGCAGCTTTAACTGTCCGGAGTCTTTTGGTATCGGCCGTTTTATTTTTTATATTTTTGCTCGACCAGTTTTTTTACAAACTCGTCTTTAGCAACATAAGGAATAGTGATGTGGCCTTTTGAATAGTTTTTGTTGTATTCGATACTGGTGGTAATTGAATTTTCGTTGCGGGCCCAGTTTCGGCGGGCTACGCCTCCCATTACGTCCCACATAATGGCCGATTTGATGATTTCGTCAACACGCTCGCTTCCGTCAAGCACGAGGCCGAAACCTCCGTTAATGGATTTTCCGATACCTACACCGCCGCCGTTGTGGAGGGCTACAAGGCTCATTCCCCGGGCTGCGTTTCCGGCATAGCACTGTACGGCCATGTCTGCCATTACGTTACTTCCGTCTTTGATATTGGAAGTTTCGCGGAAAGGCGAATCGGTGCCGCTTACGTCGTGGTGGTCGCGTCCCATCATAACGGGGCCGATCTCGCCCTTGCGTACCATTTCGTTAAACTTTAAGGCAATGTCGCGTCTTCCTTCAGCATCTTGATAAAGAATTCTGGCCTGAGTTCCTACAACGAGCTTATTCTTTTTGGCATCGCGTACCCAGTAGTAGTTGTCCCTGTCCTGTCCGCGTCGGTCGGGGTTGATACAGCTCATTGCGGCTGCGTCCGTCTTGTCCAAGTCTTCAGGTTTTCCCGACAAACATACCCAGCGGAAGGGGCCGTAACCGTAGTCAAAGAGTTCGGGTCCCATAAGGTCTTCTACATAAGAGGGGAAGATAAAGCCGTCTTTTTCATCGATTCCGTTTTT
>CAJPPE010000113.1 GCA_905372345.1 uncultured Treponema sp.
TTTCCACCGAAGATTATGACTTTAAAGCAGGGGTCAATAAATTGATGGATGTTTTAGATCAAAAAGTACGAAAGGAAAAAGATAAGATGCAGGCTAAAAAATAAACATATAGGGGCATCTCTATTCAAAACGTGGTGAAGTACGTTCAACATGAGTGTTAGAAGATGCCCGCTTATTAAAAAAATAATATGGGGCAGGCTATGAGAGCAGCGCCGCAGATAGCTTACTGAATTTTTCAAAAGTCAGTTTAAAAACTCATACTCGGCGCTAACTAAGTCTAATCTTTTTTTAGTTACGTTCCTGCATATATTAGATTCATCATTAGCGACTAAAATAAATTTGCGGTTTCCTTTATCTTCGTTATTTAATTCTACGCAAGCATGTCCTACTGTTCCGCTGCCTGCAAAATAATCCATCACAAGTGAGTTTTTATTAGTTGTAGCTCTAATTAATTCTTTCATAAGCTTTAAAGGTTTCGGAGTAGAAAAATATTCACGACTGCCAAATAATTCTTTTATCTCGTCTTTTGCCGATGAGGTGGTGCCAAAACAATCAAATATTTGCGGAATATCACTTGCTCTTTCTTTTAGCATACCATTTTCAATATACGGCTGCATTATTTTATTTAGCAAAGCTTTTTCAGTTTTACGGCAAATAATAATATATTCATGCAAAACGACTTTTTTATCAGGTCGTACATTTCTATTAGCATCAAAAAAATCGTGCAGCTTTTTCCATTTATATACTTTAACTAAGTCTATGCCAAATATGTCAACGCATAATTTCGCAAGATTCTTTACTTCCCCCTCATCAATATTTATTACAAGAAAACCTTGTTCCGATAACAGTGTATAAGAAAGATTGAGCCGTAATGCCATAAAATTGTGAAAACCTTCCTCATAGTCTCCATCTTTATACCCGATATAATCAATGTTTGAATTATATGGCGGATCTATTAAAATTGAATCAATCTTTTTCTTATAGGCTTTTTGCATACTCAACAATGTAAATTTATTATCTGATTCAATTAAGTAGTTACTCCATTTTTCCCTAAACACCAGCTGTGCCGGACAGTTTGAAAAAGCATTATTATCAACGATAGTATCTCGATTTATCGATACGGTTTGTAATGACTCACAATAAGCGAATGCCCATTCACCAATGTATGTGATTAAATCACTACAATATAAATTTTTTATAGAAGTACAATTTGTAAAGCAAGATTTGTTTACTATATTTACATTATGCAAATTAAGTGCAGTCATTGCCCTGCAACCGGAAAACGCACCTCGTTCCAATGTTATCACCGACTCAGGAATATTTATTGTCCCTACTGCTTTCCATGCCGGATAACATATCAGTTTTGACATATCCTTGTTGTAAAGAACACCATCAACGACTTTATAATCCGGACTTTTTGATTCAAAGCGAATATTTGTACAACCGACAAAAGGGTTGTAACCGATATCATTTAATGATTCCGGAAAAACGATAGTCTCAATTCCTTTACAATTCCAAAAGGAATTTCTATTTATTGTTTTAATTCCATCGAGAAGCTCAAGCCGTTTTGTTTTTATTTTATTCAATGCCCCTACAACCGAAGTTTTAAAACTATTGTAAATGACATCATCTTTAATATAATAAGCTTTAGATAAATTAATCAATTTCAACTTTGAACAACCGGAGAAAGGATTGTTTTCCATTTTTTCGAGAGATGCGGGCAAGGTAATTTTTTGTAACCTTTCACACAAATAAAAAGCATGCTTACAAATTATTATAACGCCTTCCGGAATTACAAATTCCGTTTCCTCACCTTTTATCGAATAATAAATTAAAGTTTTTTTATCGGAAGTATATAAGGCACCATTTTCATATACATAAGCATTTGATTCCTGTGTAATTTCAATTACCGGACAGCCCGCAAAAGGGTTATTTCCCATTAAGAGAACCGATTTTGGTATATTTACTTTTTTTAAATTTCTACAATTATAGAAAGTGTCGCCGCCCATATTAATTAATGAGTCGGGCAATATTACTTCTTCTATGTACTGATTATCCCAAAAGGCTGAAGACTCAAGCTCTTCTATTCCGTCCGGTACAATAACGATCTTTGATTTACCAATATATTGCATAACCCTATTTTCTTCAATAACAAAATCAGGAGCATCGTAATTAGTAATTAACCGCTTTCTCAGATTAATATTTTCTTTTTCTTCAAACAACCCATAATCAAAAATACTATCGTTTTTTATTTTGGTTTTATATTCAAGCAACCCGCTTACAAGCCTTGATTTGTAAAGAACTTTTTTATCGGTTAAACCGTCTAAATTGAATATCTCATCCCATACTGTAAATATAATTTCGTATCCTTTAAAATAAATTTTAGTCGGATCGTCAAGGAGCTTATAGTCATCGGTTTTATAACCAAGAGTTAACAGTCTGTTGATACATTCCAACTTTACAAAACTTTCATGTGTATCCAGTTCAAATACTTCTTCACTATTGATGTACACTTTTCGACTAGATGCATCAATCTTTATATACACTTCATTTTCATATATTTTTTCAAAAACATCCGGTTCATGTTCAAAAAAACGCATAGCTACATACAAAGCAGTATACTTCATATTTTTACTTAATCTAGAATCACTTAATCCGGCCATTTAGGGACAATTCCTTTATTATTTTTTCAACCACTGCTTCAGGTTTTAAATTAGATGTATCAATAACAATAAATGGAAGGTTTTTACTTTTACAAAATTCTATCATCCGCTTATATATTATTTCAGATTTTTCTGCTTTAGAAATATCGCTGTCATTTTTATTTCTTGAGCGAAGGCGTTCAACTATTATTTCTGATGGAGAATATAAAACAACAGTCAATGTAGGCACACCGAGCTTTTGTATCAGCAATTCATATACTTCGGAATTATTTTCACTACCGCTCCACGCATAATTAGATGCAAAATGCCTATCAGTAATAATGTTCTCATTTTTAAACAACTCGTACATATAAATACTCCCGAGTCCGTAAAACCAAGAAGTAAAAATACGATTAGGATTGGCATTAACCCTATCTCTAATTCTGATATACTCGTTGATTTCTCCTTCTGTCCTATCAAATAAATAATGCAGAGGTTTTTCTACAAACTTGTATCCCAGCCTTTCAGCCAGCATTTCGCACGTAGTTGACTTCCCGACTCCATCCATACCTTCAATTGATATATGGTTCATGTTCATTTCCCTCTAAGCATACAAGTTTTTCGATCATCAATATCCGGAATATCATAAATCATCAGTTTGTTTCCCTATTTAAACTTTCTTTCATTTTTCCCGGCGTGAAAAAGTTTTGTATTTCCAAATAACCGCTCACTCTCCTTATCCTCATAATATTACGACTTCCGCATTCGGGACAAACATCAAAAGTTCCCGACGTACCGCAACCTTGGCACACATCTTTCGGGAAGTTAAAACCTAAATAATGGACACCGCATTCTACAGCGATTTCAACAAGCTCGTTTAATCCTACTGCATTTCCAATCGGCGCTTCCGAAAGTTCCACATACGTGATAGATCCCCCATTTGCAAAGACATGAAAAGGCCCTTCCAGCTGAATTTTCTTATATGCAGGAAGTTTACTATCTACATCAATATGAAATGAATTTGTATAATAGTCTTTAGTCAAAATAGCATGTTGAAACGACTGTTTATCGATTGCTATAAAAGACCCGCTTATTAATTCGCCGCTCGTCGCCAATAATGAAAAATTGAGCTGATGTTTGTTTTTTTGTTCTTCCACATATTTACGCATAAACTTTACAAAATCCAATGCTACTGTGTATGCTTCTTTATCATCTTTCCAGAACTTTTTTCCTGTCAGCACTTCGACCGCTTCGGTTAAGCCGATAAATCCGATCGATAAAGTTCCATGCTTAAAAATATCGGACAAAGTATTTGCGTTAAAATTCTCGCACCAAAGATTATATTCAAGATTGGTCGGAAATAAATCCTTATCACTTTTACAGGTTTTATAAAATCTATCCAATAATATATCAGTTGCAACATCTGCAACAGCAATCCATTTTTTCTTTAGTAAGCTAAATCTGTTTTCAACAGAAGAGTCATTACTGCTGTCCCTTACCGCCTCTAAAGCTAACCTTGGAAGGTTGATTGATATATTGCCGATATTGCTTCTCCCAACGGCGCCTTCTATTCCAAAAAGATCATCTGCGACTCTTGTCCGGCACCCCATAATGGAAAGTTTGTCGGGAGCTATATTTTTATCCGATTCGCAATCACAAAGCAGATACGTAGGAATCATTTTTTGAGCGGTACAAAGGAGTGCTTTTTCCAATAAATCATAGTTTGCATCTTCTTTATTTCTACTGATTCCTTTATGAACTTTAAATACGATATTTGGTTTATAGACAAACGATCCGCTCTTATAAAACTCATCAATCAATATAAACGCTAAAAACCTCGCAAACTTATTATTTGCAAGTCCGATATTAAAAGTAACGTAATATGAAGTTTGCCCCATACGCGTATGAATATTATTGCACCACAAAATTAAAGAACGCATTGATGCGGCAAATATTTCTTCATAATCTTTATAATCAATATTCATATTAGAGAATATTGTTGCGAAGTCGTTATCAAAATTGGCAAAAGACATTCCGCCTGATTGCTCATTTCCCATCTTTGCAAGGAGTTCTTTAATAAAGTCAAATGTTAAAACTATTTTTTCAATATCGGAACAGCCTGCAAATCGCGTATACGGAAATGCTTTTAAAATATCAAATGTTAAGCAGTTATAGGTTAACCCGTAGGCATCCAAATCGTGTATGTAGAGGTATCCTTCACGATGCAGCTTTGCCCATTCCGGTTTCAGTGAATCCAAAATAGTTTCTTTTGTTTGTGTTTCTCCAGTGTTATATATTTCACCGACATAACTTTTTCTATTCGCTGCATTATCGTTTTTATTTTGTAGATTCAATTTTGCTTATCTCCAAAAACTCTTGGTTTGTTGACCCCACAAAAGGTTTTGTCGTTGTTTTAAACTCTTGGATATAGGGTCCGACTTTTATATATTTCAAATACTTCAATATATCCGCCGGCACTTCATTTAAATTATAGCCCGTGTATATACATAAATCAAAATCTTTCAATTTTTCAAGCAATGCAATCAGAGCCTCTTTTTGCATCAAGGGTTCTCCCCCGCTGATTGTCAGTTTTTTATTAAAGCACTTTTCCCGCAGCTTCCGAGCCAAATCACCGACTTCGACTTTTATGCCTAAAGCTTTATCCCATGTGCTTTCGTTTTGACAGCCTTTACAGTGCCGCGCACATCCCTGGAGAAACAGCACCGTTCTATATCCATACCCATCGCATAAAGAAGGGTTCTCCATAATCGAATTTATATACAAATAATGCATTTCCTACTTCACATAGATTACTGGGCATCTCTAAAAACTGAGGTTTTTAGAGATGCCTATCTATTGCCGCAAAATATACAATAATTTCCTTGATTTTGCAATCCGATGATAGCGGTAAAGCAGGCCTGTAAAAAATATTGCAGGGCGGGCATGGCATCGCGCTTTAGCCCCTCCGGTTTTCCGATTTTAAGAAAAACTCGAATCTTGACCTGTCAAAATTTGTAAACCTATGGTATACTTGCCCTGTTCGATAAGTTTATTATCGAACAGGGCGACGAGTTCAAAATCGCACGGACAGCACGATTTTGAACATCGCATTTCAAGGTAACCTGTTCTGAAACTGAAGTTTCCGAACAGGTTTATTACGTCTCATAGTGTTGATTATCGGAATATGAGTATGGGAACATCAGGATAAAGCTTTAGGCATAAAAGTCGAAGTCGGTGATTTGGCTCGGA
>CAJPPE010000114.1 GCA_905372345.1 uncultured Treponema sp.
TTTTAAATGAGGGCAATGTTGCTATTATAACGAAATTCGGAGCTGTAGTAAAAACGGAAAGAGAAGCGGGGCTTCATTTTAAAATGCCCTTGATTCATACCGTAAACAAATACACGGCAAAGCTCTTGCGGTTGGACGGCGATCCTCAAAAGATTCTTACCCTGGAAAAGCAGTATCTTAAAGTAGATACCACCAGCCGATGGCGTATAGTCGATGTAAAAAAGTTTTACGAATCCCTTACAACCTATGATAGAGCTTATTCACGCCTTTCGGATATTGTAGATTCATCGGTTAGAGATATTATTTCGGTAAACAGTCTTGCAGATGTTGTGCGAAGCTCAAATATTATAAACGAAAGTAAAAACACGGAAGAGTTTAACCTTGAAAATGCCGAAGTTGACCTCGGTTCTTTAAAAACGGAAAAAGTAAATTTCCCTGTGATAAAAAAGGGCAGAGAAACTCTGGCTGACGAAATTTTGGCAAAGGCCAATAGTCAGCTTGGCGAATTCGGCTTGGAAGTGGTTGACCTAATTTTTAAAGGAATTAAGTATTCGGATGAGCTTGAGCATTCCGTATTCAGCCGCATGATAAAAGAAAGGAATCAGATCGCAGGAACCTTTAGGTCTACAGGCGACGGTGAAAAGCTTAAAATCTTAGGCGAATTGGAAAACGAAAAGCGGACTATCTTGTCGCAAGCCTATGCCGAGTCGGAAAGGATAAAGGGAGATGCCGATGCAAAGGCTGTTGCAATCTATGCCGAAAGCTACGGTAAGTCCCCCGAATTTTACAGCTTTTGGAAAAGCATGGAGATTTATAAAAATTCCTTGCCCGAAACTGAAAAAATACTTTCAACGGATATGGAATATTTTCAGTACTTGTATAGGCATTAACCTTAGAAAAAGTTTTTCCGATATTATAGGTATTATATGGGAGGTAGAAATTTTGAGAAGAAGAGGAACACTGGGACGTATTATTGTTCTTTTAATATTGATTATTTTACTTGTTTTCGGAGGCCTATTATGGTTCGATTATTTAGGCCTGATCAGCTCAAGGAGCTTGTTTTCTCCTATCTACTCCCTTTTCGGTTTAGAAACGCCTGAGGGCATTGCTCCTTTAGATGCCGATGAAATGGCCAATTTGGAAAATGACCGCTACGAAAAACGCTTGATGGCTTTAGAGCTGCGTTCTCAGGAATTGGATAAGCGGGAGGAAGATGTCCAAACTCAGGAAAACGAAAATAAACAGGTTGCCGAAGAGCTTGATGACCGCAGGCTGGCTATAGAAGAAAAAGAAAAGAATTTTAATCTTTTAATGGTGGAGCGGGATGCCCGTGAGGCGAATATAATCCAAATCGCAAAATATATCAACGGTATGCCCCCTGAAAAAGCCGTTTCAAATCTTATAGCCATGGACGATCAGGATATAATTGATGTGCTTAGGGCTGTAGAAAAAATAGCTGCCGAAGAAGGTAAAAACTCTTCGGTTGCCTATTGGTTTTCTTTGATGCCGGCCTCCAGGGCTGCGGAGATTCAGCGTAAGATGGCAAATAAGCCTGTTACCTTCCCGTAATCGGTAATTTAAAATTCAAGCATGTTTTTTCCGACGATTTCTTTTGCCGTATTTTTTCTCTCAGTCTTTTTTTTATATTGGTATATTTTTAGGCAGGAAAAAGAACGAAAAATCCTTTTAACGGCCGCATCTTATTTTTTCTATGCGATGTGGGATTGGCGTTTTTGTATTCTGCTTTTTGTTTTCACCCTTATAAATTATTTTTACGGCTTTCTTCTCGATAAAGAAAAAAATTATGCTCCGCGAAAGGCTATTGTAATCATTATCTGTATTATCGATATTTTATATCTGGGATTTTTTAAATACCTTTACAGCCTGCTTTCATATTTAAACCAATTTTTTCCGGATATGTTTGTTAATTCTACTCTTTTAACTCTGCGTTCTTGGTCTCTTTTAGTTCCTGTAGGGATTTCTTATTATACTTTCCGATGTATGAGTTATGTCTTCGATATTTATCTTTGTAAGATAAGGCATGTAAAATCTTTTTGGGATTTTTTACTCTATGTATCGTTTTTTCCTCAGCTGTCCTCAGGCCCGATTGTTCAAGCCGAGTATTTTTTTAAGGACCTTCCTCGTGCCCTTAACTGCGATAATGAAAAAGGAGCAAAACCCATAGCCTTTGACCATGCAATAGTGTTCTTAATTTCAGGCTTGTATAAAAAAATGATAATTTCAAATTTTTTGACCATACTCGTTACCGATAAAATTTTTGCAAATCCTTCATTTTATAATACATGGGAGCTTATTTTCGGGGTAATATCTTATACGATAATTATCTATGCAGATTTTTCAGGCTACAGCGACATGGCGATAGGTATCGGAATCCTTTTGGGATTTAATACGCCTGCAAACTTTAACCGTCCATATGTTTCAAAGTCTATCACCGAGTTTTGGAGAAGGTGGCATATAAGTTTTTCTTCTTGGCTTAGAGATTATCTTTATTTCGGCCTAGGCGGTTCCCGCTTTGGCCTTGCCAGAGCCCTCTTTGCGCTTTTTTTTACAATGCTTATTGCGGGACTTTGGCACGGGGCTTCATGGACATTTTTGATATGGGGAGCCATGCAGGGCGCAATGCTGTGTATCGAAAGGATTTTTTCGGAAATAAAAGAACGGAAAGCTATAGGAAAAGAAATTTTAGATGAAGAAAAAAACGAAAAAAAAAGTTTTGATTTTTTGAGAATTATACCGGTCTTTATATTTGTAAACATCAGCTGGCTTGTATTTTTTTCGTCATCACTATCGGAACTGAGTTTATATTTAAAGTCCCTTGGCAATGTTTTTCAGCCCTTTCAAATTATAAGCCCTTTTATTCTTTTAATCTTTTTTGCAGGTCTTTTTTTGCAGCTTCCTTCGGAAAGTTTAAGAAAAAAAGCTTTTACAATATATAGCCGTCTTCCAATGATTCTTAAGGTTGTTACCACCGTAAGTTTTTTAGCCGCTCTTTATGCGGTTTCAACTTCGGGTATACCCCCGTTTATTTATTTTGCGTTTTAGGTTAAAGTTGGTATTATGAAGCTAAAGGAAAAAATAAAAAAAATAAATGCCGGTTTTTCTTTTAAAATAAAACCTAAAGATAAAAAATCTCTCTTTTACTCTGCAAACAAAGCTCTTTTATTTTTTCTACTCTGTATTTTTTTCTTTATGCTGCTTTTAGGTAAATCCTTAGAGTCCTTTTCACATAAAATAAAAAATCCTTATGCTGCAGAAGTATTCAAGGCTGCCGTTAAACCCGTTTCGGAGCTGTCTCAAAAATTGAAACTTGATAATCCGATTCCTTCTGCAAGGAGCTTCTTTTTACGCTATGCCGGTCTTGAAGGTTTAAGCGATTGGGATTCTTTTTATTATCTTGAAAATACGGGCGAGCCTATCAAAAGCCGCTCGGATAAAAAATCTTCGATAGATAACCTTGCTGATGATTTGGAAAGAACAAGAGAGGTTTTACCTCATACCGATTCACTCTCGGAAGATACGGCTGCCGCTAGAAAAATGGTAGAAGAACTTGAGGCAAAACTTGAAAATATGAATACGGTTTTGGATAGGTTAAAAGACATTGAGCAGGCTAGAATTGCAGAGCTTGAAAAAATAAGGCTTACACAAAAAATGTTGGAATCAAAAAAAGAAGATATATCCGAAGCTGCCGTTAAGGAAGGAGAATCAGATGCAGAGCATACTGAGGAGCCTAAAAAGGTTTACACCTATAATGCGGAAAATCCCTTGCGTATTCTAATGATTGGGGATTCTCAGATGCGAAGTATTGCTGCAGGCTTTTTAAGGCTTACAGGTCAAAATTCTTCCATAAGGGTAAAAGAAATTTCGGTTCACTCTTCAGGTTTTATAAGAAGCGATTATTACAACTGGCCTAAAAAATTAAAAAATGTTTTTGAAGAAAGTAAAAACGAACCCTACGATATTGCCGTCATTTTTTTAGGAATGAATGATTATCAAAACTTTTATGCTGATAACGGCAAAGTCCTTGTAAAAGAAACTGAAGACTGGGAATCGGCTTATCGGGATAAGATAAAAACCCATTTGGACATTTTGTCGGCAAACACAAAAAAGGTTTACTGGCTGGGTATGCCCATAGTCCGAAATAAAATATACAATGCTCAACTGCTTTATATTGAAGATTTACATAAAAAAATTGCATTGGAATATTCCGAAACTATGCTGCAAAAAATCTCTCTAAGCAACATTGTTCCCGGTGACGGCGTTCCTTACAGCGATACTGTCAAAACCTCTGACGGCAAAAAAATAAGCCTTATGAAAGATGATGGGCATCATTATACGGTTTCCGGCGGAGAATATGTTATGAAACCCTTTTTAGAGCTGCTTTATAAGGATTGGGATCTGGAGCCCTGTACTCCCTGATAAAAACTCTTATTTTATTAAAAACCGATTAAAATGCTCTTATAAATTACGTAAATTTCCATTATTTTGTATTGACAAAACTTTATAATTGGATATAATGCTTAGGACATGATTAAAAGTGCGGTTAGCCTTAAGGCTCATGCAAAAATTAATCTGCATTTGGAAGTTTTAGGAAAGAGAAGCGACGGATTTCACGACCTTGTAAGTGTTTTTGCTCCGATTTCTCTTGCCGATGAGCTTTTGATGCAAAGAATACCGGATAAAAAAGAATGTAAGGTATTATCTCCTTTAGCTGAATTGCCTGTAGAAAACACAATTACAAGAGCTTATGAAGAGTTTAAAAACTTTACCGGTATTTCTGAAGGCGTTTCCGTTAGGATTTTAAAAAGAATTCCTGAAGGGGCCGGATTGGGGGGCGGATCTTCCGATGCCGCTTCCGTTTTGCTGGGTCTTAACGATATGTTTTCTGCCGATTTAAAGGAAGAAGATTTAAGAGCTATAGCTTTAAAAATAGGAAGCGATGTTCCGTTTTTTTTGGGAAATGGAGCTGCGGTTGTAAAAGGCCGTGGGGAAGAGATAAAAAGGCTTTCCCTTTTTTCAGATTATTTTGGGATTTTGATTTATCCCGGAATAAAAAGTGCTACACCTAGAGCTTACAGCCTCTTAGTCCGTAAAGAATCGGAGATACGGAAACCTGCTTTTGATCCTGAGCTTTTTTGTGGCAAAGATTGCCGTGAATGGCCTTTTTTTAACAGCTTTGAAGATGTTCTTTTTAATGAATATCCTGCAATAAAAAAGGCAAAACTAGACCTTTTAACTTACGGAGCCGATTTTGCTCTTATGAGCGGTGCCGGTTCTTCGGTTTTCGGGCTTTTTAAGGATGAAAAAACAGTAGAAAATGCTTATTCCAAGCTTTTTGCGGAATATCCTCAATGTTTTTTCTTCTTGTTACTTGCGTTCTGATAAAAAGCGTAGTAAAATGTTGGTAGGTAAGGTATTACCAATATTTTATGCAAGGAGGACAGTATGGAAATTACAGAAGTCCGTGTTCAGAGAGTGAGTCCGGGGAATAGTTTAAAGGCTTATGCTAATGTTACGTTCGATGATTGCTTTGTCCTTCATAATGTAAGAGTGATTGAAGGTAATGAAGGTTTGTACATCGGAATGCCCAGCCGGAAGTTGAGTAACGGTGAGTTTAAAAATATAGCTCATCCTATTACTAACGAGTTTAGGGAAAAGATGACAAAGGCTGTTTTGGAGGTTTACGAAAAAACACTTGTTATGTCCGGTCAAGAGGCAGAACTTCACCTTTAGCAATCAATTTGTGACGTAATATTTATTTTTCTGTTTTTGAATACAATTTAGCTTTCGGCTTTTTGTATATATTTTGGGACGTCGGCAAGTGGTAAGCCAACGGCTTTTGGTGCCGTCATTCCGTAGG
>CAJPPE010000115.1 GCA_905372345.1 uncultured Treponema sp.
AATCTAAATCTTTCAACTTCTTTTATGCAAAAAAATAAAACGGTAAAAAAGAATAAGACTCCATATATAGTTTGGGAAAAAGGAGTTTTTAACTTTTCCGCTCAGGCAGAATTTATAAAAAAGACAAAGCTGACATCAAACTCTTTTAAGGGAGAAGTAATATTGGAAACTGCCAAACCTTTTATAAAAGGAAGCCTTGCATATAAAATAAGTTTTTAAAATGCAAAGTGCCAAAGAGTCTCATGTTCATAAACTTCACCCGGCTTAATTACGGTATTGGGGAAATGGGGCTGATGTAACGAATCCGGGAAGGATTGACTTTCAAGACAAAGGCCTGCAAATTTATTGTAGACGTCTCCGTTTTTACCTAGTTCATTGTTAAGAAAACCGCCCGTATACATTATAAGAGCAGGTTGGGTTGAGTAGACGGTTAAGGTTCTTTTGGTAACGGGCTCTTTTACTATTGCAGCCAAGGTTTTATGGTCGCTGACTTCTTTTTTTATAACCCAGCTGTTATCAAAACTTCCGCCTATTTCTTGTACGCCCTCGCTCAAAAGCTTAGGTTTTCTAAAGTCATATCCCGTATTTTCTACATTTAAAAATTTACCCGTCGGAATAAGCTCTTGGTTGGTTTCAAGATATTGCTCGGAAAATATTTGAACTTCATGATTCAAGACCGAAACATAGGAACCGTTAGACTGCATTCCGGCAGGATTTAAGTTAAAATAGCTGTGATTGGTAAAATTAACCGGCGTCGTTTTATCCGGCACGGCCTTATATCTTATAATAATCTCATTATCCGGCGTAAGAGAATAGCTTACTTCAATTTTTAAATTTCCGGGGAAGCCCTGCTCTCCATCGGGAGAAGTACGCGAAAAAACGACACCCGCCTCTTGCCTGTTTTTAAAGGTCTTTGCCTCATACAAGACTTTATCGTAAAAAGGATAACCTCCATGAAGACAGTGTTTCCCTCCGTCATTGGGCGTTAAAAGATATTGCTGATTCCCTAAACTAAATTCCGCATTTGAAATTCTGCCTGCGTATCTGCCTATAAAAGAACCAAAATGCGGAAAATTATTTATATAGCCGATAAAGCTTGAATACCCTAAAACCACATCGTCAAAGCTGCCGTTTTTTGAGGGTAAAAGAATTCCCGTAATACAGCATCCGTAATTAGTACAACAGAGCATCATCTTACCGTTAAAAATCGTAAATAGTAAGGCCTTATTTCCGTTTGAAAAAGTTCCGAATTCGGTCGTTGTTATCTTCAAAATCAATTCCTCCCAATATTTATAATTAAGTATAGCATATTATTGCATTATATGATAGAATGTCGTGCGGAGAATTTTATGAAACACAAAATTATATTATTTTTGGCAGCTATCTGCCTCCTTTTCGGTTGTACCAAAAACGAAACACAAAAACCGGTTACCATGGTATTTTTACCGAATGAATCAAGCGATGCTATGAAGGATGCTCGGCAAGCTTTTATGGAAATAATAAGCGAAGCTGTAGGCCGTCCCGTTGAAATCAAAACGACAACGGATTATAACATAGCCTTAGAAGCAATTATATCCGGAAATGCAGACATGGCTTATATCGGAGCCGAGGGTTATATAAATGCCCATAAAAGAAATCCGGCCATTGTACCGGTAGTAACCAATTCAGGGCCGAGCGGTACATTGGAAGACGCTTTGTATTATAGTTTTATAGCAGTAAGAACGGAAGATGCAGCTCAATATAAAGATGGAGCCGGCTATGACTTGAACCGCTTAAAAGGAAAAAGTCTTTCATTTGTTTCTACAAGCTCGACATCGGGTTTTGTAATTCCTGCAACCCTGCTCGTAAAAAAATTCGGATTAAACAGTACCGATGAACTTATTCAAGTAAATTCCGTTTTTTCCAAGGTACTATTTGCAGGTTCTCATCAAGGTTCACAAGTTAATCTATTTAGAAAGGATGCAGATGCCGCAGCCTTTGCAATTCCTCAAACAATAGGCGTCTATGATTTAATTGAAGGAGAAGCCTATCAAACAGGAGCCTCTTACAAGGTTGTCGAAGGAGCTATAGAACCCTTCGATAAATTTCCCGGAAGCGAAATTACGATAATCCAATCGATTCCTGTTTTAAACGCTCCAATAGTCATGAATACAAAGACCCTTTCCCATGAAGAACAGAATAAAATACAGGAAGCCCTTGCCTCCGAAAAAACGGCAAACAATCCCGGTATTTTTAAAATAAAAGACTCCGACAAAAAAGGAATGTATCCAAAATACACGGAAAAAACAAAACTTGTTAAAACCACAGATGATTGGTACGATAAAATAAGAACTTTAACAAAATAAGTTTGAGAAAGTTTGTAGAAAGACTTGACATAATGCTGCTTATATGCTATACTCTTCTCCACATCGCAGGGTAGAGCAGTTGGCAGCTCGTCGGGCTCATAACCCGGAGGTCGGAGGTTCGAGTCCTCTCCCTGCTAATCTTTTTTAAAGGCACTTATAAGAGTGCCTTTTTTATTGTTTAGCCGTTTTTTTATAGCTGCCGCAAATTTATTCCTATAACAACTCCGACGGAAATCATAGCTGTCCAAAGGGAAGAACCGCCGTAGGATAAAAACAATAGAGGAATACCTGTGATGGGCATTATCCCCATAACCATGCCTACATTTACAAAAAAATGGAAAAAGAACATTGCCAAAATACCCGAAACAATCAGCTTTCCAAAAAAATCATCACAACGCTTAATCGAAAGAAAAAATCTAAAAAAAACTATGCTGTAAAGGAAAAAAACAAAAAGGCCGCCTAAAAAGCCCCATTCTTCCGATAAAATACTGAAAATAAAATCCGTGCTTTGCTCAGGTAAATATCTATAATGGCTTTGAGTGCCCATAAGATAACCGCGTCCCGTTAAGCCGCCTGAACCGATAGCTGTAATTGACTGAATTATATTCCAGCCGTGTTTTAAGGGGTCTACTTCTGGATCCAAGAAAATAATTAAACGCATCATCTGATATTCTTTTAAAGCCCTCACCCCGACTATAGAACCTGCAAATGCTACGGTAATCAGCGAAAGAACATAGGCTATCCAATAATAATATCTTCTTTTTAGTAAAACATTGCCTATCATTGCAATGACGGTTGAAATACCCATCGCAAATAAGATAATAATGGAAACTTGAGAATGTTTTAAAAGATTTGTCATTATATGACTTTTCTTTAAAATAACTTCTTCCCAAAGAGGCATCAAAGTAAAAACAATAGTTAAAACCCCTAAGAAAAATACATAGAGGATAAAGCGCAGCGGAATACCGGCAATAAAACACATTATCAAAAAAATCGGAATATATACGCTTGCTGTTCCAAGGTCAGGCTGTTTTAAAATAAGGGCAACAGGAACAATCATTATCGCCATCGCCTTTATAAAGCGCTTTAGAGGTTCTTCCTTTTGTGATTTATCCAAATAATAGGCTAAAAAAAGAATAAAAATAAGTTTTATAAATTCCGAAGGCTGAATACCTAGATTATTTACGCCTATCCAGCTCCTTGCATTATGCCTGACAGTTCCAAAAATGCCGGTATATAGCAGCAAAATCATTCCTACCAAATAAATTAAAAATGTTCTATCCTTTATTCGCCTGTAATCGTAAATGCAGGAAAGCAAGAGCAAAACGATACCGGTACAAACCCATAAAATCTGCTTAACATACTCTTTAGAAACAAGCTCCCCGGCGGAATTTATTCCTGAGGAATAAATAAAAAGTATTCCGATAAACGACAAAAGAACAACGGCCAAAAATAATAGATAATCAAAGTTTGTAATTTTGCGTATGTTCATTCGCTTCTCCTTATAACCGCAGGAAGCTGCCTAAAGCCGAGATAGTCTATAGTTTCATCATAGGTTTGATTTGCAAGTGTTCCGTGCAATATTATATTGGCAGCATAAGGAGCCCACCATTCCCACTCGTTTACAGCCTCTACAATGATGCAGACAACAACCATATCTTTAGTAGGTGCATCATAGGGACCGTAAGCTACCATCCATGAATGCCACCTATCCTGTAAACCGACTTCAGCCGTTCCCGTTTTACCTGCAAAACGGAACATGGGATTTTTCATAGGATACCGAGCTTCTCCCTGTATCGTAACAAGATTCATAGCCTGCCTGACTTGTTGAAAAATCTCTTGTCCGATATTTTCTTTATGCAGAATTTCAGGCTGAACGGTTTTTATAACCTCTCCGCTTGAAGGATCCCTTATTTCTTTTAAAAGATGAGGCTTATAGATTACACCATTGTTTATAACCATACAGGCCATGTTGGCTACCTGAAGCGGAGAAGCAAGAGTAAAGCCTTGACCTATAGACATATTCATTGTATCTCCGTTAAGCCATTTTTCATGATATTTGCGTTCCTTCCATTTAGGTGATGGAAGCACTCCATTAATTTCATTAGGTAAATCTATCTCCGTCGATTGACCTAAGCCGAACCGTTTTGCATAATCAACAATTTTTTCGATACCCAAGTAATCGCGGCAAACAGTCCAATAATAAACGTCACATGATTTTGCCAACGCCTCGTTTAAGGCGAGTTTTCCGTGTCCCGGCTTTCTTATATGACAGCGGAATACACGGTTTCCGTATTCTATTTCTCCCAAACAAGGAACCGTTGTTTCAGACGGAAAGGCTTTTTCGTTCAAAATAGCAGTATTCATTATAACCTTAAATGTTGAAGCTGGAGGATAATGAGCTCCTATTGCTCTGTTCAAAAGAGGATTATTGGGGTTTTCAAACAGCTCTTTTGCAAGGGAGCTTGAGATTTCTTTGCCGAAAATATTTTGATCAAAAAAAGGATAGGAAACCATTGCCAGAACCTCGCCTGTTGTGGGTTTTAATACGACAGCAGCCCCTATTCGCGGACCCAAAGCATCTTCAGCCAATTTTTGAATTCTCTTGTCGATGGTAAGAACAAGATTGTTTCCCATCTTAGGCGGCGTTACAACTGTGGTGTTTTCTATGTATCTTCCCTTGGCATCTACAGTACGGGATTCCACCCCATCGGTACCGCGTAAAATTTCATCGTATTGCTTTTCAATTCCGGTCTTGCCTATAATACTGTTTGAGGTATATCCCTTATTATAAAAGCGGGTTAATTCATCCGTAGTTATATCGCCTACATACCCTATTATGTGAGAAAAAGAGCGGGTATCTACATAGTTTCTGACGGGTTTTGAATGCCATGAAACCCCCGGAAGAGAATCAATGCTTTCCGCAACTTGCACAATCGTAGAATAATCGACGTTGGATTTAATTTGTATCGATCTAAAATCCCTTCTAACACTTACCGGCAATTTTTTTTCTATCTGTGAAACAGGAATTTGTAAGATTGAACTTAATCTGTTTATTACGGTATCGAATTCCTGACGAGGGACTTCGCCCGGAACAATATCAACAGCGAAGGAGTCGATGTTTAAAACCATCGGCGTATTTGCTTCTCTATCAAATATCTCGCCTCTTTGAGCCGGTATAAGAGTTGTCCGTTTTGAAATATTTTGGGACTTTTGCTTAAATTGATCTCCATGAATGATCTGCATTGAAAATAATTTATAAGTATAAGCTATCAAAATAAAAAAAACGAAGATCGAAAATAACCTAAGTCTCGAATTTAAACGCTCTTCAGTATTTTTCATATTGTGCTATACTCCTCGATATAAAGGCTTGAGGAAAAAGATTAAAAAATAAAAATACAAATGGAGTGAAGAAAATATTTACAGCAGCCTCTATGACAAAACTGACCGAAAAAATGTTATAGGTATGAATATTTTGCCCAAAAAGTATCTTTAAAACAAATAGAAGAATGACCTTA
>CAJPPE010000116.1 GCA_905372345.1 uncultured Treponema sp.
ACCCTACTCTGTACAGGCCTTACATTTTTTATTTTAGGAAATCTCAGCTTTATAAAATACATACACAGCTACCACATATGGCAATAGACCTTTATACCGATAGCTCCATATAATAGGTAAAAACAGTACTTGATTTTTCGCCGATTATGATGTATGCTTAAGCTATGGCAATTAAATTTTACTCACTCGGTGCTGCACAAGAAGTTACCGGATCTAAGCACATTCTTGAAGTTGACGGGCATAAATATTTGATAGACTGCGGAGCTTTTCAAGGAAAAAGAGCTGAAGCAGACAAAAAAAACAGAGATTTTAATGTTCCTGCTCGGGAGTTGGAAGCCGTTATTTTAACCCATGGCCATTATGACCATTGCGGCTTATTACCATTGCTGGGAAAGCACGGATTTAACGGAAATATATACGCAACCCCTGCCACTAGAGATATAGCTAACCTTGTTATGATGGATTCTGCACGAATTCAAGCTAGGGACAGGGAGTATCTATCCAAACAAGCGGCCAAAAAAGGAGAAAGCTTTAAATGGGTGCCTCTTTTTGATGAAACCGATGTAATTCAAACCATAAATCAGTTTGTAACAATCTCATATCATCGGCCTACTTGGATAGGCCCCAATGTTCAGCTGGAATTTTATGATGCCGGTCATATTTTAGGTTCTGCGATGGCTGTAATTACCGCCAAAGACTCGGATGGAAAAGAGGTAAAAATAGCCTTTACCGGAGACCTAGGCCGAAAAAATAAGGCCATTATCCGCGATCCGGACATTATTCCGCCTGTAGATTATATAGTTATTGAAAGCACCTATGGAAACCGGCGCCATGAGGAAACCGACAATGCCTTAAAGCTTCTTGCCGAAAAAACACAGGAGCTTGTACAAAATAAAGGAAAGATGATAATTCCTGCCTTTGCCGTTGAAAGAACACAGGAAATAGTCTATTACTTTCACCTCTTAGTAGATAAAAAAATAATTCCAGATATTCCAATTTATGTAGATTCTCCCATGGCTGTAAACGCAACGAGCATCTTTCAGGTACATCCCGAATGTTATGATGCAGAAACACATGAGGCCTTTTTAATTCATCATAAAAACCCCTTCGGATTTAACTCTCTTAAATTTATCACGAGTGTAACCGAGTCTAAGGGCTTGAACGAAATTGACGGCCCCATGGTTATAATCAGTGCAGACGGAATGTGCGAATTCGGACGAATTACCCACCATCTTGCAAACAATATCGAAAAGCCATCGACAAAGGTAATGCTTGTAGGTTTTATGGCAGAAGACACCCTCGGCCGCCGTCTTCAAAACAGAGAACAGGAAGTAAAAATCTTCGGTGAATGGCATCAGGTACGAGCTGAAATTTTGCAGATAAATGCCTTCAGTGCCCATGCCGACTATTTTGAGTCCAGAGAATGGCTCGACTCCTTGGAAAATCCTAAACTTAAAAGAATATTCTTGGTTCACGGAGAACCTAAGGCTCAAACTTATTTTACCCAATACTTAAACGAAAACGGTTACAAGGATGTAAAAACGGTAAAATACGGTGAAACATACAGTTTGGACTAAAAAATGATGAAAAAAACAATTACGGGTTTTCATGCGATAGACGAGATTTTAAGAGCGGAAAAACTTAAAATAGAAAAAGAAAAGAACCGGAAGCCGAACCTTGAAATTTTTTACTCTAAAGAAGGCCCAAGGGTAAAAAAAATTTTGGAAGCGGCTTGTAAATTAAATCTAAAGATTGAAAAAAAAGACCATCAATTTCTTGATTCCCTCACCAAAACCTTGCCGGAACAGTTAAGGGATCACAGGGGGATTGTTCTTGTAACGGAGGCTGAAAATCAAAAAAAAGGAATGAGCATCGATGAGTTTTTTGCAAGGCTTGCAGAAAAAGACTCGGCCTTTGTGGTAATCCTTGACTCAGTTACGGATCCTCACAATACGGGTTCCATTATACGAAGTGCAGACCAGTTCGGAATAGACGGAATAATAGTTCCTGAAAACAAAAGTGCGGGAGGCTTTGAGATTATAAGCAAGGTAAGTGCAGGAGCTTTAGCCTGGGTTCCATTCGTGGAAGTAACCAACTTGGTAAGAACTATAGAGAGGCTAAAAAAGGAAGGTTTTTGGATTTACGGTGCAGATGCAGGAGGAACGGCCCTACCCGACCTCAAGTTCCCAAAAAAGACAGGCCTTATTATGGGAAGCGAAGGCAAGGGAATGAGCCGCCTTGTAGAAGAAACATGCGACGAAATAGTGTCAATTCCAACAAATGGAAAACTTGACAGCTTAAATGTTTCCGTCGCAGCAGGTATTCTATTATACGAAATAAGCCGGAAAAAAGAGGTTTAATTTTTTGCAGCCATAATCTTTTTTACGGCTTCGCTAAGAGGTATTTCATCCTCAGTTCTATTAGCCATATCCTTTAATTTTATCTTAAACCCTTGAGGGTTCTTGTCAAATTCTTCTACACAAGAATCTTTACCTAAAAAAAGCCCCCACCTTATGTCTTTTTTTTCGGCATAGGTATACTGATGATTCATCTTTTTAGGTTCAGGATATACTTCAGCATTTATTTTTTCGGCTTCAAAAAAGTTTACTATCTTATATGAAAGAGCTTGATCATCTTCAGGTAAAGAAAAAATAAGGAGGTCGGTAAAGCTGGCCTTTGTTTTTTGATGACCTAACTGTTCTAGGGCAGCTAAAAGCCTGTCAAGTCCGATTGAAGCACCTACTCCTGTAATAGATTCCTTCATATAAAGAGCTGTAAGGTTATCGTACCTTCCGCCTGAGCAAACAGAGCCTATCGATGGTAAATCGGTTAAGAAGGTCTCAAATACAACACCGGTATAATAATCCAAACCTCGCGTAATTGAAGGATCAAAAACAATTGAATCTTCAATACCTACAGCCTTTACCAAGGCATAGATATCCCTCATCCGTTTTGTATCCTCGCCGGAGCCGCCTGCAAGGTTTTCCAAGTGAGAAAGAGTTTTTTCAAAGTCTTCACTCTTTAAATCCTTGTTCACACCGGAAATATAAGCCAATATTTTTTTTGCACTTTCTTCGGAGCTTATATCGGTAAGGAGTTTTAAAACCTCGCCCTCCCCTATCTTAGCAAGTTTATCTACAATACGCAAAACTTCTTCGCTGTCTTCGGATAGGTTTAAAGACTTTAAAAAACGGTTAAATATACCTCTATGGGAAACGTGTATTTTAAAGTTAAAAACACCTAACTCGTTTAAAGCTTTTTTAATAAGACGCAAAATTTCAAAATCGACAGCAGCCGAATCGGAACCCAATGTATCAAAATCGCATTGTAAAAATTCCCGATAACGGCCTGCCTGAGGCTTTTCACCGCGCCAAACTTTTCCCAGATGATAGCGTTTAAACGGAAAATATATTTCGCTTTTATGTTCTGCGACAAATCGGGCTAAGGGAACGGTTAAGTCAAAGCGCATCGCAACATCCCGTCCGCCGTTGTCGTTAAACCGGAAAACCTGTTTTTCGGTCTCCCCTCCGCTTTTTCTCAATAGAATCTCGGAATATTCCAAGGCAGGGGTGTCGATAGGCACAAAGCCGTAATCCCTAAAAACCTTTACCAGTCTTTCCATCAGAAGAGCTCTTTCAATCTCATCTGCCGGAAGAAAATCTCTAAATCCCTTTAAAACTTTCGGTTGTATTAAATCACTCATAAGTTCATTTTACAATATTTTTTTAGATTGAGCAAGGGTCAAGTCAATCTTGACTATGTCATGTTGACTATGGCAACACCTATCTTTCTTTATAGTTTTTTTCTATCCAATTTCGGTACTCACCGGAGCGGACATTTTCTATCCATTTCTTATTATTAAGATACCAGTCGACAGTATTTTCAAGCCCTGCCTCAAAATCAAAACTACGCTTCCAATTAAGTTCATTTTTTATCTTGGTACAGTCAATAGCATAGCGGCGGTCATGGCCTAACCTGTCTGTTACATGGGTAATGGTTTTTCTTACATTTTCTTCGTTAAGATCTGTCTTTTTACAAACAATTTGAATGAGCTTATTTAAAAGCTTTATATTTTCCCATTCATTTTCACCGCCGATATTATAGGTCTCCCCTGCTCTTCCGTTTTTTAGTATAAGCCTTACAGCTTCATTGTGGTCTTCAACATGTATCCAGTCTCTAATTTGCTTACCGTCACCGTAAACGGGAAGATTTTTACCTTCAAGCATATTTAAAATCATAAGGGGAATCAATTTTTCAGGGAATTGAAACGGCCCGTAATTATTGGAACAGTTTGAAATAGTAATAGGCACCCCATAGGTATGGAAGTAAGCTTTTACCAAGTGATCGCTTGATGCCTTGCTTGCAGAATAAGGGGAACGAGGGTCATAGGCTGTAGTTTCTTCAAAATAGCCTTCAGTTCCCAAAGAACCGTAAACCTCATCCGTACTGATATGGTGAAAAAGAACATCGTCACGCATTGTTCCGTCAGGTTTTCTCCAAAATTGCTTTGCAGTTTCCAAAAGGCTAAAGGTGCCCAAAATATTTGTCTGCAAAAAAACCTCAGGTCCCAAAATAGAACGGTCAACATGACTTTCAGCTGCAAAATGAACAACCGTGTCAATACTATATTCCGTAAAAATGGTATTTATAATTTCTTTATCGCAGATATTTCCATGAATAAAAAAGTATCGGCTTCCGCCGAATTCGGATTCCATATCGGCAAGACTTGCGGCATTGCCTGCATAGGTAAGAGCATCAAGGTTTATAATACGTCCCGTAAATGCGTCTTCTTTTTTTAACAAGGTTCTGATAAAATTGGAACCGATAAAACCCGCACCGCCGGTTACAAGTATATTTTGTAAACTTCGCATTTAGATTAACTCCTTAACTTAACAATTTTCCGCAATATATTTTAGATAATCGCCATATTCATTATTATAGGAAGAAGATAAATTTAAAAGCTGAGTTTTTGAAATCCATTTTTGTAAATAAGCTATTTCTTCTATACAGGAAACATACATTCCCTGCCTTTTTTGAATTGTTGCTATAAAATTTGAGGCTTCCAAAAGGCCGTCATAAGTTCCCGTATCAAGCCATGCCATGCCGCGGCCCAGCTTTTCAACTCTTAATTTGCCCATAGTCAGGTAAGCATTATTTACGGATGTAATTTCAATTTCACCTCTGGCCGAAGGTTTAACCGATTTTGCAATTTGAATTACTTCATTATCATAAAAATACAAACCGGGGATTGCATAATTTGACTTTGGAATTTGAGGCTTCTCCTCAATATTCAAAACATTTCCTTCATCATCAAAATCAACAACTCCGTAAGCTCTTGGGTCCTTAACATAATAACCGAAAATTAAAGCTCCTCCATTATTTTTTATGGAGGAAACCGCATCTGTCAAAGTGCTGCTAAAGCCTCTTCCATAAAAGATATTATCACCCAAAACCAAAGCGCAAGAATCAGCACCGATGAACTTTTCTCCCACTATAAAGGCATCAGCAAGACCTCGAGGTTTATCTTGAACGGCATACTCAAACTTCATACCTAACCAATTTCCATCACCTAAAAGCTCCTTAAAAAGTTCTATATCCCGCGGTGTAGATATAATTAAAACCTCACGTATACCGGCAAGCATCATAACCGACAATGGATAATAAATCATAGGTTTATCATACATGGGTAAAATTTGTTTTGAAACAGCCTTAGTAAGCGGATATAAACGGGTTCCCGCCCCTCCTGCTAAAATTATTGCCTTCATAAAAACCTCTATCAAAAAATTGATCTTGAATCTTATCATAGCCGAAATATATTTACATCATCAGAAAATACTCAAGTCTAAGCATAATA
>CAJPPE010000117.1 GCA_905372345.1 uncultured Treponema sp.
TCTCAAGTTTAAATATCCGAATTCAAAAAAAGAAGTTTTAAAAAATATAAATTTGGAAGTAAAACAAGGCGATTATATTTCGATTGTGGGAGAAAACGGCTGCGGAAAAAGCACTCTCCTAAAGCTGATTTTAAAATTGCTGAAAATACAAAAAGGTGAAATTATTATCAATGCAAAAAGAATCGGCTATCTTCCGCAAAAAAAAGAAAACTTAAACGATTTCCCGATTACGCTTTTTGAACTCCTAAATTCTTATAGAAAAATATTAAAGATAAGGGAAAACGATTGTGCTCTAAAAGCCCTGGAAAGAGTAAATTTAGCCGAATACAAAAACAACCTTGTAGGAGAACTTTCGGGGGGCCAGCTTCAAAAGCTCTACATCGCCCGTGCCCTTATCGGGGATCCTGACCTTTTAATTTTAGATGAACCTTCTACCGGAATAGATGTTCAAGGGCAAAAAGAAATCTATTCTTTTGTAAAAGATTTAAACGTTAAAAAGGGGCTTACCGTCATTTCGGTTGACCATAATTTGGATGCCGCTATTTTTAATTCTACAAAAATATTTCACATAAAAAACGGAGAAGGTCATTTGTGTAATCCTCAACAATATACTTCGGAATTTTTTAATCCGAGCTTTGTTCAATTTAAACTAAAGGGAGAAAAATAAAATGCTTCAATACGGTTTTATGCAAAATGCCTTTATCGTTTCTTTTTTTATAGGAATACTTTGTCCTGCAATCGGCTTATTTTTAGTACTCAGAAGATACTCCCTCATAGGAGACACCCTTTCCCACAGCTCCCTTGCAGGCGTTACCCTTGCCCTCGCTTCAGGAATAAACCCCATCCTCGGTGCCTTTATTTTTACGACAGCAGCAGGAGCCCTGATAGAAGCCCTGCGGAATGCTTTTAAAGAATACCAAGATTTAATCCTTTCAATAGTTTTGTCCTTGAGTGTCGGAATCGCCATTACCCTCATAAGCTCAGGAACCGTCAGAGCAAATGCCGAAACCTATTTATTCGGAAGCGTCTTAACCGTTTCTTCTTCGGATTTGATTACAGTGATTGCTTTAAGCATCTTGTCCTTGGTTACTCTCGGCCTCATGTATCACAAGATGGTCTACATAGCCCTCGATGAAGATATTGCAAAAATAATGGGAGTAAAGGTCAGGCTTATCAATTACTTGTTTTCAGGTCTAACAGCGGCAACGATAGCTGTTTCATTAAAAATAGTGGGAATGTTGGTTTTAAGCTCGATGATAGCACTCCCCATCGCAACAGCCCTTCAATTAAAAATGAGCTTTAAAAAGACATTGATTTTTTCTATTTTGATAAGTGTCGCAGACATAATGCTCGGCTTGGTTTTGTCCTATCACCTAAATGTCGCCCCCGGCGGCTTTACAGCCCTAGTGTCGGTAATCGTCTTAATATTGACAATAGGAATAACACGGCTGATTAAAATTTTCTATACGGGGAGCACACGGGCTTAGAGGCATCGCGGATAGTCCAGTCCTCAAGAGCTTCGCCGGAAAGGCGTGGCATAAAGCGTTTTTCTTTTACGGTCTTCATCGAAGAGCCGGCTCCTACAGATTCATTCCACCAATCATATAAGTGAACATTTGTCTTTACGCCCAAAAAGTTGTGAGTCTTTTCGAGAGAAACAAAGCCGATTGGATCATACTCATAAAACTTTAATTTCGAATCAGCCGTATTCGGATGTATTTCATAGGGAAGCCATTTTTGCGGAATATAATTGTTTCCGATTATTTTTTTGTACTCGCTAGGCATTCCGTAAGTGTAAAGAAGTTTAGTATGGGTATCAAGTGCACACATTAAGTTATTGAGAGCATTTTCAAAAAGGCCGCCTTTAGCCGCATAAGCGGTAAATTTAAAAAAGATAAAACGTTCAAGGATTTTAGCTTCAGCCGGGTCATCATAAATAGGCAAATCAAATGGATGAACTCCTTCTACCTTGAAATAAACTACATCGCTTATCTTATTTGTTATGCCTAAAAACACGGAAGAACCGGGCACCTCGGTTTCCCGATATTGATAAGTTTTCCCTTCTTTCCCCCAGCCTTCATGAGGAGAACAAGACTCCCATTTAAAATCGGAGGTAAAAAGGATTTCAACTGCCGGTGCCGATCCCTTTGAGGGTGAAGTAATTTTTGCCATGTGAATAAGGCAATCACCCAGCCTTGCCTTTTCGTAAATGCAGTCGGGATTTTCAGGATTAGCTTTTATACTATGGTCCTCTAAGTTCCCGGCTATTAGAAAATTCACAAAACAAAAGAGAAACAAAAATAAACCGAAAAACTTTAAACTCAATTTTTTCATAAGATTCCTAAACTTGAAAAAAGCCGGAGGCTCACGAGGAGTCTTCGGCTTTTAAAATTTATTTCCAGCTGATTGTATAAATTACCTTTACCGTGCCTTTCGAGCGTGTTTCATCATGGTTATCTACCTTATACGTAACGACAAAGTCTTTTTCTTCACCGTCACGAAGGATAAAGTTTTCGTCATAGGTAATTGTTACGCCCTTATAGGAAATTTTGCGGTCAGGCTTCGGTTTCGTTCCTGCAAATTCGGCAGGTAACGGAATGACATCAGAGCGTTTTATATTAACATTGGCCTTGTCTACCGTCCACATCCCTGTAGTTTCATTATAAACTAGAGGAAAAACGCTGTTGTCGTCGATGGCTTGCAGCGGGTACATTGTCGGAGCCGTAAAAGGCCAGATGCCTGTTGTATATTCTGCCCACCAAAAATCGTGCCGATTTGCCTTTAGCAGGTAATTGGAGAAAGACATCTTTAAGTCGGAAAACAAAGAAAATTCGGCTATCAAGCAAGAATCGGCATCCGCGGATTTGACAGTGTCTACTTTGATAAAATCTTCCGACTGAACCTGTATCCATTTTCCACTGTTGTCTTTAACGGGGAACATATAATCCCACGATTTTGTAACATTGCTTCCACCGCTTACCTGAATCGCGCACTTACGTGAAATATGCACACCGCCTATATAATTGGGGCTAAAATGATCGTTGCCTTCCGTAGACCAGGACTCTAAACTTTCATTGGAAATTTTGGGAGTTATAGTAAGGCGCATTTTCGGCTCAAAAGAAACCGAAACGGCAGCATTTGCCGCTCCAACCGTTAATACGGCGTATGTTTTATCGGCAATGGAAGCTTCGGGAGTAACACCCTCCCATGCTTTAACAATGTGCCGGGGTTTCGGAGCTGCGATAAATTTGACCTTCTCACCCTTTTTTACATAATCACCGGATTTAATGGGATTCCCATTATGCAAGGCAGTAAGGGCTCCGCCATCTCCATCTACGAAAAATTCAATCTTATAGGACTGCTCGACCTCGATTGCGGCATAAGCACTTTTTTTGCTTGCAGTCTGTTCTCCGTGTACGGTATTGTTCGTATTCGTAACTAAGCAATAATAGTATGTTATGCCGGCAGCGGAGGCGTCGGGTGTAAAGGTGCATTCGTCCTTATCGGCTCCCGTTACGGCCGTTCCTTCTGCCGCAGGCGAGGCCGCCTTATACCATTGATATGATAAGGTGCCTCCGTCTTTGGATACGGCTTTTACTCTAAGGGTAAGCTGTTCTGCACTGTTAAGGTGAAGGGTTTTGCCTTTAGGTTGTTCCGTTATTTCGGGGTTTAAAGCATCGGACTGAATTTGTCCGTCAGTTATGTGGCATTTTGCCCGTTCGCTTTCGGTTTGTTCGGATTTATTGTTGTCCGTATTCGTGTTTTTGATGATGCAGTAAAAATAGCATTTTGTTTCGGTTGAGGTATCGGTTATTTTGTATGATGCTTCCGTTGCACCCGGAATTTCGGTTCCTGTTTCCGTCTTATTTTCGGCCTTATACCATTGATATGAAAGCGTTTCGCCGTCTGGTACGGGTGCCGTTTTTACCTCAAAAACAAGTTCGGGGCTATTCAGTTTTGCATAAGCATCTTTAGGCTGTTCTAAAATAATGGGTTTAACGGCCGTATATTTCGGATTTTTATCTTTGGTTATGGTCTTTTTTGTTATTTTTAATTTTTCTTTATATGGAGAAAAACCCGCTTTGTTGGCCTTTCTTCCGGCAGGTTGTGTATAAGCAGGATTCTGTTTTGGTTTATAGTCGGCACTATTTATGTTATCCTTTATCCATTGGTACAGAACAACGGAACCGTCTTCTTTTACAAAGCCGACGGGGTCGGTCAGATAAAAGGGTTCGGAAAATTGAGTGTGTATTCCAGTTGAGGGCGCCGCGTAATCCATCCAATTTTTAGGAACCTTATTCCAAAATATCTCTGGCATCTCAGACGGTTCGCTGTAATAAAATAAAAATTTGGAATACCGGTCTACACAGAACATGGAGCTGCCGTGCTCCCCGCCGACTTCGCCTCCGGCAGAACTTGCCGTAAATTTAAAAAAGTGAAAACGCTCGTCCTTCGGGTCGATAGCCGGCGTATACCCTATTTCGGCCCATCGATCGGTTCTGTTTTTATAACGGTAAACTTTTACATCCCAAATTTTTTTTATACCCGAACCTATTCCGGAAGGAACATTGTCGACCATTTCAGGACTGCCGCTCCAGCTTCCTTCCTTGAATTTGTACGAGGCAACAATGCCGTCCATACTTGGCATATTAAGAATCCAATTATCGAATTTAGCTGAATCAAAGTTTCCATCATCACTGCTGTCGGGCTCTCCTTCTTTATAATAAGTCCAAGGATCGGCTTCCATGTGTTCTGTTTTGATTTTTATGATAAATTTATTGTTACCGTGCGGGTCTTTGGGGTTGTAATCGGCCCCGCCGCCGCCCATAGAACCGTCCTGCTCTAAAAAAAGGTATTTTTGTATTTCAAGATTTGAACCGTCTACGGTCTTCAGCATTACTGGCACGGTAACAAGTTCCCCGTCTTTTAAATTGGCCTGTCCGCCTGGCCCTTTTATTGCTATTGAAACTTCAACAGCGGCGCCGGTATCATCCTTTACGGCAACACTTATATCATCAGGATAAACTATTGCATCTTTTGCGTTTACTTTTCCTATAAAGTCTTCCCCGTTGGCTTCGGGGTACAGTTTTACACCGCATACCGTTATAGATTGTACGGTCAGCGTTTTTTTATCTCCGCCGTCTTTAATGGAACGTTTGTACCATGATGAACCTAAGGCCGGCTGGCATGAAAAACATACATAAGCAGCCATAAAAATAAGTAAACTTAAAACAGATAATTTTTTCCTTTTCATAAACTCCTCCTTAAATTTTAAATAAGAGTCCTAAATTTACACCAAAATCGACACTATTCATAAAAAAGGATTTTATAGAGTCCCGTTCAAAATTGACATCTATGCCTTTATCCTTACCATTTTCGATGGCAGCCTTTGCGATTTTTTTCGGCAAAGCGACATGGCCCGGCTTGTAAATGGTATAGGAGGCATAGGCTCCTATCGTAATATCCATTCTGGTAATTACGGGTTGATTATATTCTATCGAAGTTTTTAGTACAAGCCCCAGCGGATTCATTTTTTTCATCATGGATCCGGGTATATAGAGCGTTCCCGTCTCTGGGTAAAAGTCGGGGCCGCTACCGTTGTTATGCAGTATTTTTGTTTCCTCATCTGTCAAGTTGGTATACAATTCGTAGGTAGGCTGTGGGTCGGCGAGCATCCTTCCGCCCACACCAAAGCCGATTGCAAGCCTATTTTTAAAAAGCATAGTCTTAACGGCCGTTCCAAAAGTTACTATGGGCGTCATGTAGACGCGGCAATAAACTTCTATATCCTTACCTATAAGTTCATTATACTGACCTGAAATCTGCCCTGAAAAGCCCTGTCC
>CAJPPE010000118.1 GCA_905372345.1 uncultured Treponema sp.
GTCATATTCTATAAGGGTCTTTACAGGTAAATCTCCTAGCACCTTGCTATAATTTAAAAATGGTAAACCTACAACCCCGCAAAAACCGGCAACTTCGGCACCGCCCTCTTCTAAAATCTTTCGGGCAGCATTTAAGGTTCCTCCTGTGGCAATCAGGTCGTCCAATAGAAGGACTTTTTGCCCTCTTACCACATCGGTTTTATGTACTTCAACAGCGGCTTGGCCGTATTCAAGGTCATAAGAGGCAGAGTAGGTTTCTCCGGGAAGTTTTCCTTTTTTGCGGATTAAAATAAGAGGTATTCCCATTTTATAGGCAAAGGGAGCCGCAAAGATAAAGCCTCTGGCTTCAATAGCAGCAACAGCATCTATCTTTTCGCCCTTGTACATTTCCGTCATTTTATCAAGACAATAGCTAAAAACTTTTGGATTAACCAAAATACCTGTAATATCATAAAAAAGGATTCCCTTTTTAGGGAAGTCCGGGACACGCCTTATGGCAGCATCGATTATTTTATCTTTCATAAGAAACAGTCTACACCTTATTTTTGCAATGGTCAATAGGAATATTCCATATCTATTTATTTTTCAGTCATACTTAAACCCATATTTTTAAGTTCACCTAAAAAAGACGGATAACTTATATCGAAATACTCGGCGTTTTTTAGGGTAAACACAGTTCCATCTTTATCATCGATACCAAAACCCATAACGGTAAGCATCATAGCTATACGGTGATCTTTATGAGAATCAACAGCAGCAGGCCTTAGGTTTTTACCTGCGTTTCCTATTATACGCAAAAAATCCCTTCCCTCAGTAATATCTGCCCCAAGTTTTTTTAGTTCCGAGGAAATTACTGAAAGCCTATCACACTCCTTATAACGGCAGATTTCTATGTTTTTTAAAAGAGTTTCGCCTTTTGCAAAACAAGCTATTGCGGAAAGAGCCGGAACAGCATCGGGAATATCGGAACAGTCAAATGTCCCGCCCTTTAAACTTGAAGGAAAAATTTTAAGAGTTTGCGATTCCTCTTCAAAGCGGATATCCGCATTCATTTCCTTTAAGACTTTTACTATCCTCGCATCTCCTTGAACATCATTTATATCCATATTTTTTATGCTGACAGTTGAAGCCGTAATCAGGGCTAAGGCAATGGGAAAGGCTGCACTAGACCAGTCGGCCGGAATACTTGCCGAAAAGCCGGGTTTAAAATTAGCGTCTAAAATATCGCCGTTAATTTTAAAAGTTTTAAAATCGTCCGAAACATCAAATTTAATGCCGCAAGTTTTAAGCCAATGAAGGGTCATTTTTAAATATGGAAGCTCCCCTGCTCTTTTTAAATTTATTTGTAAAGGAAAATCTAGTAAGCCGGCTCCAAGCAGGAGGCCGCTTACAACTTGCGAAAAATCCCCCTCAAGACAGAGTGATTTTTCTTCAAGGTTTTTAATTGATGAGACCTTTCCAAAAACCCGTATGGGAGCTTTTTCATAGCTGTCAAGAAATTCATATTTTAAGCCGAGCTCCTCATAAATTTCGATTAAGGGCTTCACAGGCCGCTTTAAAAGCGATGAATCTCCGGTTAAAATAAAATCGGAAGACATTAAAGAAAGAATGGAACCTAAAAAGTAAAAAAGAGTGCCGGAATTTCCTGCGTCAATTTTTATCGGCTTTTGTTTTTCAATTCTTTTTTTTAAACCTTCTTTCGGAGGAAAAACAATTATACCAGCAGAGAAATTAGTTTTTTGTTCTATTTTGAATCTTACGCCTAAAGATTCAAATACCGATATAGCCGTTTTTGTGTCTCCGCTCATCAGAAGATTTTTTATTTGGGAAGAACCTTCGGCAAAAGATGCCAAAACAAGAGCTCTCATCGAATGACTCTTTGAGGGCGGAACCTCTATCGGTAATGAAGATACAGGTTTTGATTTTTTAATCTTTAAAATCATTTTTTTAAAAGAGCTTTAAGTTCCTTTAGGCGTTCTTGGTCGTTACAACCGGTTAAAAGCTTTATCGTTTCCTTAGCTTTTTCTTTACGGTTTGTTTGGATATAAAGGTTTGTAAGATCGAATAAAAGCTCCTCGCTTTCGCCGAATTCTTCGATAGCTTGTCTTAAGCTGACTTCTGCACGGGCGTGGTCGCCTTTTTTTACCGCAAGAAGAGCAATAAGCCTGTATATTCTTTCCGTAGGTTCTATATCCATAGCCTTAACCAAAAGGCCGTCAGCATCATTTAGGTAGCCTATCTGTATTGAGTTTTCGGCCTTATCGGTTAGAAGAACGGGATCAACAGGTTTTAGCTTTAAGGCCTTTTGATACCAAATATCGGCTTCATCATATTGCTCATCAAAAAACAAAGCATTTGCATAAACATGAAAGGCTTCGGCCCTATTCCTTTCTGCAGCCAAGTCGGCGGTTCCGGCCTCTATGTCAAAAAGAGGTGCACATTCTTTTAAGCGGCCTTGAAGACGCATAACTTCTACATAGTTTTCTAAAATAACTATCTCATCGGGGAGCATCTTACGGGCCTTTTCAATTTCGATTTGTGCATCAAAAAAGGCATCTTCATCAATAGCACAAAGAGCTTTTAAATTAAAAACCCATCCGTTATTAGGCTCAAGGGCTTCAGCTTCCGAAAGAGGAACAGAACAGTCTTCCCCTATTAAATACAAGGACTCCGCCAAGCGGAAATGATAAAGCCCGTGTTCGGGGCCTAGCTTACAAGCCTTTTTAAAGAATTTAACGGCTTCTTCAGGATTTTCATCATGAATAAGAAGACCATACAAATACCATATTGTAGAGTCACTTGTCTTTGCATCACATAGTTTTTTAAAATTAAGCTTAGCTTCCCATTTGTTATCTACAGCATAATAGAATTTACCGCTTAATGCCCAGGTACGCTCATCCTCAGGAGCAATACGCTCAAGGGCGTTTATTACATCGGCCATTTCGTTATATTCTTCGGAAGCCAAAAAGAGTTTTCCGGCTTCCACATAGGAGTCGACGGCCTCAGCTTTTTTTTCTGCAAGATTCAACTCGTTTGCTTCATTGTATTTTAATAAGCCCTGATCCGGTTTTAGCTCAAAAGCCTTTGCATAAAAGGCGGCCGATTTTTCATGTTCCCCTTGGGAATTTAAAAAATGCCCCTTTAAAGAGCAAAGCAAAACAGACTTTTCAATTTCTTCATTCGGAATACTTTTTAGAATATATCCCAATTTTTTCATATTGCCGGATTGATAGTAAAGGCCGGCAAGCTCTGCCATTATTTCATAATTATCGTGTTCAATATCAAGGGCCGATAAAAATTCTTTTTCAGCATCCTCATTTAAACGTTGAGCAAAATATATTCTTCCTGCTAAAATATGATCTTGAATAGTCGGTTCACGGAGTTTCCATGCCTGTTTTATTTGGTAGATGGCTGCAACATATTGCCCCATAGCATAATAGGTTGAAGCAAGGTTAATATAGGCCTCAGGAGAAATTGCATCAGGATTATTGGCGGCAGAATCGGTATTTTCTACAAGAAGGGGTTGAGAGATAATTTTAAATTCGTTTAAGTAAAATTTTACCTTAGGATAGGATTCCCAGTTTTGTCCTGCAAAGCCGATTTTTCCGGCAGCTTGAACAATATCGGAATCGAATTTACCTAACCAAGTATTATTTACAAGAACCGTTATACTTGTTCCCGCACAGATTAATTTTATTTTAAATTTTGAACTATCGGCATCGGTTAAGGGTTTTGTCCAGCCTAGAATGGGCATGGGAGTAGAATTAACAACAGCTTCAAGCCTTATCCATCCCTTATCGGAAATAAGAAGCGAATAAAAGGCTTTATCGCTTATGTGTCTAAAGACAAAACCGGCCGCACAATAGCCCGCACTTGTATTTTCTTCAGGAAAGAAGTTATCGGTAAAAACAGGCAGCTCAATTTCGGCATCAAGCACAAAGTCCTTATATCTAAATAATGGGTTTAGAGCCCAAGCATAAAGATGTTTACGCTTTAGCTCCAAAGAATAGGAATGTTTACCGTCAAGGTTTTCTTCAAACAATGATTGATACCCGTCTCCTGTTTCTTCAATGAAACGAGCTTTTTCCTTTTTAGAAAAGTCGGCTTCCCATATTTCTTCTTTGATTTCTTCCGTGTCTATTACAGACTGAGCCTTTTTACCCTCATACTTTTTTAGAATCTTGTTCTTAAAATAAGAAAAATATAATTTAAGTTTTTCCATAATATTTTAAAAGATTACAAAAAAAACGCATTTTAGTCTAGCAGGTAATTACAATTCAATACTTGCAATTTTATTTTCTGCATATATTCCATAAGGCTTAATCAAAACGGCAAAGACAGCGGCAGGTATACCGCAAAAATAAATTAAGATTACCCATAGATAGGAATTCATGCTGAAAAATATTACAACAGCGGAGAGAGCCAAAATAATCATATTAAAAAACATAATAAAAAGTACATTCGTATTTTGCTTCATTGCTGCAACAGGATTATCCCAATGAAGTTTAGGATGAGCCGTATCCAAAAATAAAGAAACAAGGTTTACAAGAGCCGAAAAGCAAAGAGCTACTAAAGACGATAAAACTATATGAAGAAGGCCGAATTTAAATATAAAGCCTGCAAACCCCACACCTATTATTATGGCAAAAAGAGCGAAAATCATGGCATGGGCTAATTTAGCATACATATAAACCGCAATATCAACAGGTAAACTCTTTATAAACGGAATAAATTTAACATCTCTTGAAAGAGCCGTATCTGCGATGTTGGTCATTGAACCTAAAAAGCCTGCTGCAAGGCCTGTAACTACAAAGCCCGCATTTCCCTGCATAAAATCGATTACATTGGGAGGAATATTATTTAAGTTTAATCCTTTTGCAATACTTATAACAATCAACAAGATAGGCATAAAGATAATTGAAAATGGGCCGTTTAAAAGATATACAGGGGTGCGGTTCATCATTTTAAATTCTCTTTTTATATAAGCCATAAAGGGAGAAGATTTTTTTATGTTTTTATGTAAAAAGGCTGAAACCTGTTTTGCTTCCAGTTTTTTTATGTTTTTTTCGTTAAAACCTATTAAGCTGTCGGTATAAAGTTTTGACATAAATCCTATAACCAAGGCCGGAAGAACTGCACAAAAAGCAATCAGCAATATGATATATAAAAAGCTTAAAATAGAAACGGGATTACTTAAAATATAACCTACAAGTTTTACCGGCGGATAGTATGAACCGTAAGTTTGAAAGGCGGAAGCATTTGATTCAACCATTCTATAAAGAGCCTCAGGATCGGAACCCGAAGCCGATTGGATTATATAATTAAAACCCAAGGCAAGAGCCATACCTAAAATTCCGTTTACAGCCATTATAACGTTTTTATTTTTAAAAACTCGAGTAAAACGCATAATGAGGATATTAAAAAAATAACATACGGAAATCATAGGCAGAGGAATTACAAGGGCACAGATGAGGGCAGATATATAAAACATAAAGGGCGGAGATTCCATATACCCGTAAATTCCCATTAAAACTGCAAAAAAAGCAACAGATGTAATGAGCGAATTAAGGCTGTTTGCAAAAAACTTTGAAGCAAACAAGGTACGAGGCTTAATGGGCATAGACAAAAACTGTTCTTCAATTTCGCCTATGTAGTAGGTAGAAATAGTAAGCATGGACCCGAACAAAAGACTCATAAAAGAAATCAGAACTGCCGTTACCTCAAAAAGAATACTTATATTGTTTACGGCCTTTGCCGTGCCGTATAGACCGAAAATCAAAAAGCCGAATATAAATAAAAATTCCGCAAAAACAAATAAAAAGAGAATTACCATTC
>CAJPPE010000119.1 GCA_905372345.1 uncultured Treponema sp.
GGGGCTTCAAACATTGCATCCAGCATGAGCTTTTCGACAATGGAACGTAAACCTCTGGCTCCCGTATTTTGGTCTATAGCCTGCTGAGCAATGGCTGTGATTGCATCTTTGTCAAAGTGAAGATCGACATTATCAAGTTTAAAGGTTGCCTGAAACTGCTTTATGATGGCATTTTTGGGTTCAACCAATATGCGTGTCAGGTCTTCCTTTGTAAGCTCATTTAAGGCTACCTTTATCGGGATTCGTCCTATCAGTTCCGGGATAAGCCCGAATTTTACCAAATCATCCGGTGAAACTTGATCATACAACTCGGTAAGATTTTTTTCACTCAGTTTTTTAACCTCGGCACCGAAGCCTATGGGCTTTGTAGAAATGCGGGCTTCCACTATCTTATCCAAACCAACAAAGGCTCCTCCGCAGATAAAGAGAATATTTGTTGTATCTATTTTAAGCATATCCTGATTGGGATGCTTTCTGCCGCCCTGTGGGGGGACGGAGGCTGAGGTTCCTTCGATTATTTTTAAAAGTGCTTGTTGAACACCTTCGCCTGATACATCGCGGGTAATGGAAACGTTTTCGCTCTTTCTGGAAATCTTATCGATTTCATCGATAAAAATTATGCCTCTTTCGGCTTCTTTTATATCTCCGTTTGCATTTTGAATAAGCTTAAGGAGAATATTTTCGACATCTTCGCCTACATAGCCTGCTTCAGTCAAGGTTGTTGCATCGGCTATGGCAAAGGGTACCTGCATTTTTTGTGCAAGGGTTTTTGCTAAAAGAGTTTTACCGGATCCTGTAGGACCTAGTAAAAGGACATTTGACTTTTCTATGACTACATCATCTTTTAAAGGAGGATTCATTATCCGCTTATAGTGGTTATAAACAGCTACAGATAGAACTCTCTTTGCCTGTTCTTGGCCTATTACATATTCGTCAAGATAGTCTTTTAGTTCTTGAGGTGTTGGAATGGGGCCTGAACGGTCAACAGGCCTGACAGTCTTATACGATTTTATATAGCTTTCGCAAAGATCTACACATCTATCGCAGATGGCAATACCTCCGGGACCCGGAACTACAAAGCGTTCAGAGCTTTCAGGTTTATTACAAAAAGAGCATATTAAAGCTCCGCCCATTCTATTTCTAGCCATCTTTTCTCCTATTCATAACGGTATCGATAATACCGTAGGTTAAGGCTTCTTCAGCCGACATAAAGAAATCTCTTTCCATATCGGCGGCTACCTGTTTTTCCGTCTTGCCGGTATTTTCCGCAAAGTATTTAATGGTAAGTTTTTTTAATCTTACAATTTCTTTAGCTTGGATATTGATATCTACTGCCTGTCCTTGAACTCCGCCCCATGGTTGGTGAATCATGACACGGGATGAGGGGAGGGCATAGCGTTTATTTTTTGCTCCTCCGGCCAAAAGGACTGCGCCCATACTGGCACATTGCCCCAAGCAAATTGTTTGTACATCGGGACGAATGTGCTGCATAGTATCGTAAATCGCAAGGCCTGCCGTTACAGAACCTCCGGGACTATTTATATAGAGGCTGATATCCTTATCGGGATTTTGGGCCTCTAAAAATAAAAGCTGGGCTACAACCAAATCGGCAGACATATCGGTTATTTCTCCGTCTACAAAGATAATTCTATCCTTTAAAAGACGCGAGAAAATATCATAGCTGCGTTCTCCGTTTCCGGTTTGTTCAATTACATAAGGTACAAGTGTACTCATTTTTTTTCCTTAAAACAGTAAAATTTAATCTTTTAAAAGTTCATCAAAGGTAAGCTTTTTGCCTTTTTTGATTGTCGATTTTTCATAAAGAGCTTTAAAAAGTTTTTCTTCTTTTAAGCCTTCGCTTAAATATTCTTTTTCGCGAGGGTTGGAATAATATTTTTTCAGCTCATCAAGAGTAATATCCATTCTTTCGGATAAACGGACATATTCGGCTTCAATCTCGTCATCGCTTACTTCAATATTTTTTTCTTTAAGAAGGGTTTCAATTAAAACTCTTTCTTTTAAGGTCTTCTCGGAATCTTCTCTCCAGCCTTCTAAAAGAGCTGCTTTTGATTGCGGGCCTTTACCGAACATTTTTTCAAGTTCTTCAGGTGTAGTTCTAAATTGATTAGCCATCATCATCCATCTGGATTCAAGCTCTGCTCTTACCATAGATTCAGGAAGGTCTATCGTATGTTCTTTTACCATTTGTTCGGTTAAAGCATTTTTTTGTAAAGATTTGATTTTTTCTTCTACACTTATTTCAAACTTTTTCTTGATATCGGCCTTTAGTTCGTCCAAGTTCTTATACTTTTCATTTATGTCTTGAGCAAAGTCATCATCAAGGGCCGGTAAATCCTTGTATTTAAGAGCTGTAAGAGTTACCTTTATTTTCTTTGTTTTGCCGGCAAGGTCCTTGTTTGAATCATCTTCGGGGAAAGTCTTTGTGATTTCTTTAGATTCACCTTTTTTCATGCCGATTATATCATCATCAATCTTATAGATATTTAAGCCTGAACCTATTGTAAATACAAAGTCTTTTCTTTCGGTGCCTTCGATTGTTTTTCCTTTATCGTCAAGTTCGCAATAATCGATTGTTGCAATATGGTCTTTTTCGGCCGAAGCTCCTTCTTTGCAGGCTGTAACAAGGGCGTTACGCTCTTGAAGCCTTTCAAGTTCTTTTTTGATGTCTTTTTCAGAAACGCTTGCTTCCGGCACTTCAATAGTAAAGCCTTCGGTTTTTTTAATTTCCACCTTGGGGAAGACATCATAATGGACCGTAAAAGAAAAGTCTTCATCAACTTTTAATTCGGGCTTTTCGTTCAGTTCGGGATAAGAGTAGGGGAGAGGTCTTTCATATTCATCAAGAGATTCAAAGATTTCTTTTAAGGACTCTTCGATTAGGTCTCCTGCAAGATCTCCCTTGATAGCATCGCCGTATTTTGTTTCAAGTACGGATACAGGAACCTTTCCTTTTCTAAATCCCGGTATTTGAAGCTCTTTTGAATATTTGTTGAGCAGTTTTTTATAGCTTTCTTGAACATCAGCCTTTTTGATTTTTACTGAAAGTTCCGCATGTGATTTTTCTTTAAGAGTTACGTTCTTTTCGTAGTCCATTTTTCCTTCCTTAGAGTTGATTTTAAGACAGCCCTTTATATAAAAGGGTATAAAAAAAAGCGATCCGTTCACCGAATCGCTTTAGAAGCGGGAAACGAGGATTGAACTCGCGACATCCACCTTGGCAAGGTGGCGCTCTACCACTGAGCTATTCCCGCAATTCTACTCCACTTTTTGTTTTGTGGAATTGTGCGAGAGGAGGGACTTGAACCCTCACGCCGAAGCACTAGATCCTAAGTCTAGCGTGTCTGCCAATTCCACCACTCTCGCTTAACAGTGAGCGTGTGTATAATATACATAAACCCAAAAAATGTCAAGTATTGAAATTTTATGAGTAAGTCATCTAAAATGTCTTGCTCACGTGGAGGAGTATATTCTTTTTTTATATTTTTGTCAATAGTTTGAGCTAAAAAAGATGACAAAAATACCCAAAATGATTATAGTATTATTATGAGCGATATTAAAAAACAGCCGAGAGAAGATTATAACTTAGGCTTTATTTTGCAATATGAAAATGTTGCTTGGTTTGATGAAGAATGCGGAGAGGTGCGTATTTTAGACAGGCGTATTTATCCTGAAAAAAAAGAATTTTGTATATGTAAAACATATATGGAAGTTGCAAAGGCTATTACCGATATGGTAACCCAAAGCGGCGGGCCATTTTCAGCGGCCGGTATGGGTATGGCACTTGCTGCATATCAGGGAAAAAATCTTTCAAAAACGGCATACCTTGAGTTTATGAAAGAGGCAGCATATATTCTATCCCATGCCCGTCCTACCACAAGCAAGGCAATGCAGCTTATTACAGCCGAATCATTGAGCCTCTTTGAAAGACTCATCCAAAGCGGATTGTCTTCAAATGAAATTATTACCTCCTTAAAACAAAATGCGGTGGAACAAAACAATGTCAGGTATAAAAAAAATGCTGCAGCCGGCTCTTTTTTTGCCGATTTGGTTCCTGACGGCTCTTCAATTTTAACCCAATGTTTTGGAGAGACTACAGTCGGAGGATATTTACGCAGGTTTAAAGAAACCGATAAAAATATAAATGTTTTTTGTGCCGAAACCCGTCCATATTTTCAAGGAGCCCGATTGACCGCTTCTTTGGCCTATGACATGGGCTTTGATACAACTGTTGTTACCGATAACATGCCGGCTCTTCTTATGAGCGAAAAAAAAATTGACTTTTGTGTTTCAGCTTCCGATGTTATAAGCCTTGACGGTTCTATCATAAACAAAATAGGAACCCTTCAAATTGCTATAGCTGCAAGTTACTTTGGTATTCCTTATTACGCAATAGGCTTTCCCGACAAAAACTATGTTTCTGCAAAAGAGGTAAAAATAGAATATAGAAATCCCGAAGAAGCTCTTTACGCTATGGGAAAAAGGACGGCTATTCTGCCTGATGAGAAAAGCAGAAAAAATCGAGGTTCAATCTCAGGGCTTTATCCTGCCTTTGATATAACGCCTTATGAGCTTTGTACAGGTATAATTACGGATGAAGGTTTTTTTCAACCCGGGAGCTAAAGCTATAGTTTAAATATAAGACTGATTGCAACGGCCTCAAAAAACATACCTATCTTCTTTTTTGAATTGATTATTTTTTGCGTAAAATGAGCTTCATCTTTGTAATTATAATAGATTGGAGCGGTCTTCCATACTGCTTGAAGTTTTATGCGTGTTTTTTCGGAGGCTTTAAAAAAGAGTTCATTCTTTAATTCAAAAGTCCATAATTGTTCGGCTTTATTTTTAGTAAAAGGGAGAGGCTTATATAGATTTTTATAGCTTATAAGCTCTATTCTTATCGTGTTTAAGTAAAGAGGCATATTGTATTCTATCGAGTATGTTCCGGTATAACGGGCTCCATTTCTGTTTTCACCATCATCATTATCAAAAAACCAAAAGTCGGTATTTTTTGACGGAATAAGAGCCCTATAATTTATAGTATGAGAGGTTTTTAAGAGAAGATTTGCCCATTCACTTTTAATTTTTGAGTTTAAATCAAAATAAAGTTCCATGCCTGCATTGAGGTCAATAAAGAATTTTGAAAAATATAGTGGTTTGATAACCTGTAAGTTATTGACATTTTTATTTTCGGCGATACCGTAAAAACCTAGGGCAGGATAGGCCCAGCCTGTACCTAAAGTTGTATTTGTAATAAAATTTACAAAAGGCAGTTGGGATAATTTTAAATTAAAAGAGCCCAAAATATTTGCAGGTTTTAATGAGGCCTTAAACTCCAGTTCCGTATATTTTGAATTCGAATTATCCTTGTAAAATCTTAAAAAATGAGATATTGAAAGATTAAAATTTAAGGGATAATTTAATTCCGCTTCAATTTCCGTTTTTGTTTTGGTTAAATCGGTGTTTCCAAAAGTATGTGAACAATTTATGAGAATTAAAATTATCAAACATATTTTTTTTAGTTTCATAACCGTCCCTTATAATTTTCAATGAGATTATTTATCTATCATTTTTCTTTAGCTTCGGTAACAAAGGTCGTATATTGGGATAAAAACAAAAGCGGGACCGTGCCTATGGGTCCGTTTCTTTGTTTTGCCAAAATGAGCTCGGTCGGAATAGGTTTTGCTTCATCTTCGCTTGTGTCGGCTCTTTCACGGTGTAAGAACATAACCACATCGGCATCCTGTTCAAGAGAACCCGATTCCCTTATATCGGCAAGCCC
>CAJPPE010000120.1 GCA_905372345.1 uncultured Treponema sp.
GTTCAAAGGCGATTTTTTCTGCATCATTTAAATCTTTAAGAAATTTGATTTTCATTTTTTCATAGCCTCATATACAAGAAAATCAAAATTCTCCGTCATACCGTTATATGTTTTGCTTATTTTTTCCATGTAGTGAATTTCAAACCTATCAGTATCAAAGAACTGTCTTACATCCCCTTCCTCCATAAATCTGAAAGGATAATCATTCCCATAGAAAGGTGATTTTTTTCTCTTTATTCCATCCAGAGTACTTTTATCAATCAACGTTGCAGGAGAATGGTTAATAAACGCCATAGATGATTTACAAGGAGTATAGGAAAAAAATAAACCACCCGGCCTAAGGCAACGATATACCTCCTCTACGAATTGTTTAAAATCTGCTTCCGGAAGGCAATAGGAAGAAAAAATATCAATAATCGCATTAAAAGTACCGGATTCAAAATCAAGATGGCGCATATCACCTTGTTTTATATTGATTTTTTTATTACCTAATAACAAGGGAACTAAAGTAAGTGCATCTTTCGAGAAGTCTATTCCGTATCCATCAAAATGTTCGTCAGCAAGCAGTCTTAAGTTGGCTCCGGAACCGCAGCCAACTTCCAATATTTTTATATTTTTCCGGTTTTTGATTGAGAAGTCAAAAAAATTCCTCCCCATAAATCTACAAAATTCTTCATTTGGCCATCGTCTCTGAGCCTTTACACCTTCAGTTGCATATAAATCGTTATAAAAAATTTGTGTTTTTTCACTCATTGGTTATTCCTCTCTTTGCCATTCAGCACACCATCAAATTATTTTATATTCCTTTTAAAGACAGGATCGACTTTCCCGCCTTTGAGAATTCCGCCAAGACTGTCTTGCTGAATAGCCTTTTTAATAAGAGCAAATGCTTTATCGGTTGCATCAAGATAAAAATCGATTTCTTTTTCGGTATGTGTACCGTTCAAATTACAGATTGCAAATACCAAAATTCCGTTTTCAATCATAACTTGGGAGTATACGCTGTGTATATCCAAATACGATAAGCTGCCGATTCCGTCAAAGGCAAGACCGCAATGCGGGGGCAAACCGCTGACCGTGATAATCTTTTCAAGCTCATATTTTTTTACCAGTTTTTTTAATCCGGTATGCATTTTTTCTCCGAGTTTCCAAATAGAATCATAAAATCCGGGCTTTTCCAAAACCTTAATTGTTGCCAAGGCTGCCGCCATGGAAAGCGCATCCCCTCCAAACGTTGTCGAAATAAAAACACCTTTTTCTATTTGTTGCATAAGTTCTTTTTTACCGGCAACGGCGGATATTGCATATCCGTTTCCCATTCCCTTGCCGAAAGCGGCCAAATCGGGGGTTACCTTATACAATTCGGAAGCTCCGCCCAAAGCATAACGGAAACCGGAAACGACTTCATCAAAAATAAGAATTGCATTATGTTTATGTACCAAATCCTTTAATGCTTGCAGATAGCCTTCTTTCGGTCCGTCCGCCTGAATCGGTTCCAGAATGACGGCTGCAACTTTATCTTTATATGTATTTAACTTTTCTTCTATATCGGCAAGGTCATTGTATATAAAATTCTTTGTAAGCTCGCAAACAGCTTTCGGAACTCCTTTATTGTTGTTTGAAGCACCGATTGACCAATCATGCATACCGTGGTAACCGCTCATCAATACCATTTCTTTTCCCGTATACGCTCGTGCAAGGCGTATTGCCGCGGTGGTGGCATCGCCTCCGTTTTTTACAAAACGCACCATTTCGGCACAGGGAATTATTTTGCATATTTTTTCGGCAAGTTCAACTTCTATGGGACTTTGTAAAGAAAAGCTTGCACCTTTTTCCAATTGTTTTTTTACGGCATCGTTTATGCGATCATCATTATACCCGACAGTGATAGGTCCCAATGCGCAAATAAAGTCTATAAATTCATTGCCGTCAACATCATAGACACGACATCCCTTAGCTTTTTCAATATATAAAGGAGAAATCCCCTTACAAAAATAGCGGTAAGATTTACTAAATGTTTGAGCCGCAAGCGGAGAAACCTTTAATTCACGCTCAAGCAACTCATTTGATTTTGTATACGTTTTCATATTTACACTCCTTGTAGAATTTTATACTTTAATTCTGCAGCTTTCCAGTCTTCAATTGTATCGATATCCTGACATTCGATTTCATTGATTATATACGCACCGATATTCGGCGGTACTAATGTTTTATTTTCCAATAATGCCGATGTTTTGCAAAAATAAAACATACCTACATCGTAATATTTCGGCACTAAATCCTGCGAGCGGATAAGCTGTGCCGCCCTATCGTTCGGTACAAGTTTACCTTCGCTTATAATCATTGCCCATTCTATCGGTACCGGATATTTACACACCGGCATAATGGCGTCGTTTGAATCTGAAAGCATTTGATTATAGGCCTTTTGCAACGAGTCGGCCGTTAAAAAAGGAACACAAGGATAAATACAACATACCATATCAAAACCAATGTTTAATTTTTTATATTCGGTTAATACTTCTTCCAAAACATCGTAGGTAATTGCGTAATCCGAACTGGTTTTAGCACTGCGCATAAAGGGAACTTCGGCACCATAGTTTTTTGCAACGGCAGCGATTTCTTTATCATCAGTTGAAACCATAACCGTATCAAAGAGTTCCGATTTTTTTGCCGAGTCAATCGCATAGGCAAGCATAGGGTTACCCATAAATTCTTTTATATTTTTCCGAGGAATACGTTTTGAGCCTCCTCGTGCCGTTATAATCGCGATGGTTTTCATTCTTTACTCCACAAGGAAGGATTGATAATCTTTTCATCATGAACGGAAAATATGCTGTAATCGACAGATGGACATGGGCTTGTAGCCGCTTTATAAATCTCTTCCAAATCATGTAAGCATGTAACACCGACAACCAATTTATCAACTTGTTTTAATGACAATAAGAAATGCAGGGCATACAAAAGTTTCGGATGGGGGATTCCTTGCAAAATATGTTTTATCGAATCAAATTGTGCCGGATAATCGGTCATCAGTAATAAGCCCTGCAAAAAAACCGAACGTGAGTGCACTTCAATTTTTTTATTTTTCAATTCAGGAAGAAGCGGTATAAAACGCTGATCCAATATATTAAGCGGCAGTTGCACAATATCAATAGGATATGATTGGATTATCCGCGACAGTTGTTTAGGAGAATACACACTTACGCCGATCTTATGCACCAGTTTTTGCCTTTTCCAATCTTCAAACTTTTGCCATGTTTTATCATTTATTTCATCTTCACGATGAAATAAGAGAGCATCAATGGAACTGATGTTTAATTTACAAAGAGAATCCTCGAGTTCTGCATCACCCGATAATTTGGTAACAATCTTAAACGATGATAAATCATAACGGCCCAAAACGGCTTCGCTTTCACCGTAGCCCTGTGCCGTATCCAGCGTATTTATATTGTGGATTTTACAAAATGTAAGAATCTTTTCTATTTCGACCGCCGGCACTTGACCGCGTGTATTTGAGATGCCGTAGTTCATGCCGAATTGAACGGTACCGAGTGCAAGTTTTGTCATTTACAAATTATCTCCCGAATTGCATTGATTACCGTTTTTACATCGCTATCTGACATTGCAGGATATAAGGGAATCGATAAAGCCCTTTCATAATATTTTTCGGCAATAGGGTAATCCCCTACTTTATAACCATAGTATGTTTTATAATACGGCTGAGTATGTACAGGAATATAGTGTACTTGTGTACCGATTCCTTTATCGGCCAATTTTTTCATAAAATCTTTACGTGTTGTTCCGATTACGTCAAAGTCGATTTGTAACACATAGAGGTGAAAACAGGAAACTTGTTCGGAATTTCTATACGGAAGTTTAACATACGGTATACCGTCAAAAGCTTCATTATACCTATCGACAATACTTTGCCTACGCTCTCTAAAATGCTCAAGTTTTAAAAGCTGAGAATATCCTAAAGCCGCCTGCATATCGGTCATACGATAATTAAAACCGAGACTGTGCATTTCGTAATACCAGGGACCGGGATTTTGAGTAAGCAACTCAGCATCTTTTGTCATACCGTGACTTCGTAATTGTAAAAGGCGTTTATACAAGACTTCATCATTTACCGTTATCGCACCGCCCTCGCCGGTGGTGATTGTTTTTACCGGATGAAAAGAAAACACTGTCATATCCGAATATTTGCAGCTTCCCACAGGAGCACCATCCGCATAACACGAACCGATTGCATGAGCCGCATCTTCAATAACTTTGATATTATGAGTGTCTACAATTTTTCTAATCAGCTCCATATCGCAGGCTAAACCGGCAAAATGGACGGGAATAACAACCTTTGTATCCGATGTTATTTTTTTCTCAATTTTATTTGGATCAATATTATAAGTATCGGGATTTATATCCGCAAAAACAGGCTTTACTTTATTATACAAAAGACAATTTGCCGAAGCTAAAAACGTATTCGGAGTTGTAATTCCCTCAGAATTTTCCGGTAAATTAAGAGCTTGTACAGCAATATGCAATCCTGCCGTTGCATTAGAAACTGCAACACAATAACGAGCACCTGTTATTTCACAAATTTTATTTTCAAAGCAGCTGACTGCAGGCCCTTGAGTTAAAAAGTCTGACTTTAAGACCTCCGTAATGGCCTTTATATCTTCATCATCAATGTATTGGTGTCCGTATTGAATCATCAGATATTTCCTACTTTTTCTTTATTCTCATCAATCCATTTTCTAAGCTGAGGGATAGTCATCCATTCGGTATTATTATCTGATGTATAACTGAATCCTTCAGGAACCTGCTTGCCGCCCTTAATCATCTTTTCAGCTTGTGCCCATTCACAAATCTGCGGAATAATTTTAAAATGCTCGGGATACTCATAGGTAAAATGGGCATCTTCTACACCTATCATTTGCTCATGCAGTTTTTCTCCCGGTCTGATTCCAATTTCTATCTGCTCTGCATTTTCGTCTACGGCAGACGCAATATCGCAAATATTCATGGAAGGAATCTTCTTAACATAAATTTCTCCACCTTCCATATCCTCAAAGGCATGCCAAACAAGTTCAACACCCTGCTCAAGAGAGATCATAAAGCGAGTCATTCTTCTGTCGGTTATAGTCAGTTTTCCCGTTTTTGACATATCAAGAAAAAAAGGAATAACCGATCCACGGGATCCCATTACATTGCCGTAACGTACAACTGCAAAACAAGTTCTACCACCCGTATAAGAATTCCCTGCAATAAAAACTTTATCGCTGCACAGTTTTGTTGCTCCGTACAAATTGACCGGCTGACTTGCTTTATCGGTACTTAAGGCAACGCACCGCTTAACACCTTTATCAATGCAAGCATCTATGAGATTCATAGCACCGTTTACATTTGTTTTAATACATTCGAAAGGATTATATTCGGCTGTAGGAACAATTTTTGTAGCGGCGGCATGAACCACATAGTCAACACCATCAAGAGCACGATACAAACGTTCCCTATCACGTACATCACCTATAAAAAAGCGAACACGAGAATCATTTGGAAATTTTTTTGCCATCTCCCACTGTTTCATTTCATCTCGGGAATATATAATAATCTTTTTGGGATTATATTTTTTTAAAGTCATAGGAATAAAGGTATTACCGAAAGAACCGGTGCCTCCGGTAACTAGAAT
>CAJPPE010000121.1 GCA_905372345.1 uncultured Treponema sp.
AAATAGGAAGGCTGACCGAATCATAAAAGGCTGGGAAAAAAAAAGAGCCGGTTAAAAAACCGGCCCGCCCATCAGGCTATCGGCGGACGGTGGGTGGGAGGGGAACCATCCGCCGATATTTATTTATCGGCTAAGTTCGAAAAAACTTAAAGCTATCTTTTCTTATTTTTTAAAATAACCCATCTGATTTTATCTGCAAGGTTAAATAGTTTGTACATAAGAGGTTTATACACAAAGTCGAATGTTCCTATGTATTCTACTAACTGAGGATTATATCCTGCCTTAAATTTATGAAAACCGTACCATGAATCCGCCGTATTCGGATTAGGGCCTAAGCAGCCCCAAAGGTCAAAAACTGAACAATTTAACTCTTTCCCGTATTGAATAGCCTTCCACATTATGAGGTTATTGGGCATCAATTCGCGATGATTATTGCCGGATGCCCCATAAGGATAGTAAAGTTTTCCGTTAAATTTAAAAAGAATCCATGCAGTTAAGACTTCATCTTGATAAACGGCTTCAAATATTCTAAGGCTATCTGTTGGAAAAATTTTGAACATCCGTCTAAAGTATTCTCCGTTATGATTAAAAAAGCCTTGTCTTTTTGTAGTTTCTTCCATAAGCCTTATATAATCTTCCATGCCTTCTTCGGTACTCTTATCGATTATGCTTACCCCTTTTTTTTCGGCAAGACGGATATTATACCTTGTTTTGGAATGAAAAGAGGCTAAAAGCTCTTCTTCGGGTTTTTCTATGTTTAAAAGGAAATTATATTTTTCAAAAAAAGGCTTTCCGTTCTTTGCTCCGTTTTTCAGCAAAAATTTTTTCTTGTCCTCAATAGGTTCTTCTAAAGAGTTATCTTTTTGTACAGGACTAAAGACATCCGGTTCTACCTTTATAAACACGGCTCTATGTTTTTTAGCTGCCTCTTTTAAGGCTTCAATGTGTTCTTGTTCCGGCATTACTGTTTTTGAGGCTATACCAACCGTATAATTGGTCTTAGGTATTTTAGAAAAAATAATCTGAATTCCGCTTTTTAATTTTCCGTCTTCAAAAAAGCCTATTCTTTCGGGAACGGCGCCCATACTTTCTTTAAAGTCTCCCCAAACCCATGATTGAATGGGATGAGATACAAGCTTGTCGAATTCGTCTTTATATTCATCAGTTAAGAACTTAGTTTCTTTCATACATAACGTCCTATTTTTTTTTGTCTACAAAATCGGCAGGATTTTTCGGTATACCTTTTTCATGTATTTCAAAATGAAGATGAGGCCCCGTAGACATTCCGGTAGAGCCCACAGCACCGATGATTGTACCCGATTTTACGGTTTCATTCAAGCTCACATAAACCTTGCTCAAATGACCGTATAGGCTGGTTCTTCCATCCGTATGAGCTAAAATAATATAGTTGCCGTAAACTTTGCTATAAGATATTTCCTTTACCCTGCCTGCGGCACAGGCCATGACGGGGCTGCCGGTGGGAGCTGCAAGGTCTATTCCCGGATGATAACTTGCCTTGCCGGTAAATGGGTCCTGCCTTTTTCCGAAGTTCGAAGTTAGAACCGCATCTTTAAGAGGAAAACGGTAAAAAGGCATAAAGAAAAAAGCCCTTACCGTTCCATCAAAAATTTCTCCCGGAAAACAAAAGATTTCCCGTTTTTCTTTAGGGCCGTATATTTTTATTTGTAGAGGTTCCGTTTTATTCTTTTTAAAAAGAGCTTCCGTAAGTTTTTCTATACTTGAAATGGCTTTTTCAGGAAGATAAACGGCCGGCATTGTCGGAAGAATCAGTATACGTCCTGCAATATCTGTCTGCATAGATTCTATTCTATTCAATGTAACGATTGCATCATAAGGAATAGAGCAGCGGGCTGCGATTTTTATTATGGTGTCTTCACTGTTTGCCTTGTATGTATAAAATCTTATAGGGAGTTCACTTCCTGTTTTAGCCGCAGCCAAGGCTCTGCGGGCATCTGCCACATCATCGCAATATTGAACAAAAATATAATCATCAATACTTAATTTTTCTATTTGAGGGTAGGGGATTTGGGCTTTTAATATTGAGCCCGATAAAAAAAAGAACAAAAACAGAAATTTAAAAGCCTTCATTACCGTTATTTTTTGATTGGTCTATTCCGAAAGCTAAAAAACCATAGATTACAAAAATTAAAATGAGAACAATTAGAGCCGGTATTTTATTAAATGTTAAAACCAATTTGACACATAAGATAAGACCGCCTATTACGGTTATTTTTTTTAAGATGGAAATGATGAGTCCGCGAGGGCTTTTTTTATATGCTTTTATCGTATTTTTTACCAACAGGTAAAGAATCCCGCATACAAATATGCTCATGGAAATTATTGTGTACAACCTTACATTTGCAACAGCTAATAGCCATAATGGATAGGCTACTGCAATACCTGCAAGCACGCACACTCCAGCGATGGCCGAAAAGGTCAACAGACCGAAAAAAACGGATCCGTATCCCCTAATAATTTTTCCAAAACTCATACCCCCTCCGGACTCGTGATTGAGGTTTAACCCGCCTATTTAAGCCGGATTATTCCTCTGAGATTGCTTCAACAGGGCAAACGCCTGCACAAGAACCACAGCTGATGCATGTATCAGCATCAATTACGTGTTTGCCGCCGGCTTCGCTGATAGCGTTTACGGGGCATTCACTTTCGCACGCGGCACAGTTCGTGCACTCATTAGAAATTTTATAAGCCATTTGCATACTCCTTATCATAAATTTCCATATCTTTATTATAACATTTACTCATAAAAAAGGCAACATAAAAACAGAATAAAAAAAAGAGATTGGCACTTTTGCCAATCTCTAAATTAAACGTTCTTGAAATAAGATTCAAAACGTATCATCATCGGTTAAGAAAAAACGGCATCCGGATATCAAAATAATGCCGTCTGTAACCCCGACCATACTTACAGTATCGGGTTTATATGGAAAAAACTTAAATTTTTTGTGTAAAATATGCAAAAAAAAGACAAAATTTATGATAATTTTTGATAAAAAAAGGGATATAAGAAAATCTTATATCCCTTTAAGTGCCGTCGGACAGAATCGAACTGTCGACACAAGGATTTTCAGTCCTTTGCTCTACCGACTGAGCTACAACGGCGTAACAAAGGCGATATTATCAGTTTTTCCAAATTATGTCAATAGGAAACTTTGAAAAACTTCAGTTTTTTGAAGATGCCCAATTTTTTCCAATAAATTGCCTTAACTAATAAATTAACTTGACGGGGCAGTGATCCGATCCCATTACTCCGTCCAAAATGGTTGACTCTTTTATCTTAGGCAAAAAGGAATCATTTACACAGTGATAATCCAGTCTCCATCCGATATTTTTTTCTCTGGCCCGAAAGCGGTAGCTCCACCATGTGTATTTTGCAGGCTCTTTGCAAAAATGCCTAAATGTGTCGGTATAACCCGATGCGGTAAACTCGTCCATCCATGCTCTTTCTTCAGGGAGGTAGCCGGGATTTTTTTCGTTGGCTTTTGGGTTTGCAAGGTCTATGGGTTTGTGGGCTATGTTGTAGTCCCCGCAAAGGATTACATTATTTCCTTCTTCTTGGATAGAATCGCAGAATTCGAGAATTGCGGCACAAAAGTCCAGCTTGTAGTCTAGGCGGGCTCCTCCGTCTTGCGAGTTTGGAAAATAAGCAGAAATAATCGAAACCTTGTCAAAGTCTGCGACCAAGACCCTTCCTTCATCATCGAATTCCTTTAAGCCCATTGTTCTTATTTGGAGGGGTTCTTTTTTTGTAAAGATAGCCGTTCCCGAATAACCTGCTTTTTTTGCAGAAGCCCAATAGGCAAAATATTTTCCGTTAGGCAGGTCGGGTTCGGTAAGCTCCTTGCTAAGTTGAGCTTTTGCAGCCTTTGTTTCCTGCACGCAAAGTACATCGGGATTTTCGGTATTAAGCCAATCCAAAAAGCCTTTTTTTTCTACGGCCCTGATGCCGTTTACATTCCATGAAATAATCGAATTCATCAAAGCGGCCTTCCTATAACTGTGATAAGATTTCGGTGTGGTCTTCAAAGATGGCTACCGTGTGTTCCATGTGGCAAGAAACCGACTTATCGGCCGTTACAACAGTCCAGCCGTCATTTTTTACCTCGACATCGGCTGTTCCCATGTTAATCATAGGCTCTATTGCGACTACCATTCCGGCTCTTAGACGGGGATTCGGCCTCATTCTTTCAGGCACATTCGGAATACTCGGATCTTCGTGTACGCCGAGGCCTACGCCGTGTCCGCAATAGTCATAAACGACGCCGTAATTGTGGGCACTGGCCAAATTAAAGACAGCCTTTGAAATGTCGGAAACTCTTTTGCCTGCCTTACATGCTTCAATCCCTGCATAAAGGCACTTAGTGGTAACCTCCAAAAGTTTGAGGTTTTCTTTTGAAACATTGCCGATAGGGTAGGTTACACAAGAATCGCTGATGTAGCCGCCTAAGTCTATCCCTATATCCATCGAAACAAGGTCTCCGTCTTTTACTATCCTTTTGCTGGGAACGCCGTGAATAACCTCTTCGTTTATCGAAATACAGGCAGCACCCGGAAATCCTTCGGAATACCATGCGGGAACACCGCCGATTTTTTTTATGTAGTTAACACAAAAATCATCAAGCTCTTTTGTACTAATTCCGGGCTTGATTACGGGTTTTAATTCTTCAAAGAGTTGAGCAAGAGCCTTACAGGATTTTCTGATGCCGTTAATTTGTTCTTCCGTTTTAATTATAATCATAATGATTCTCCAGTTGATTTTGAATAATTTTAATTCCTTTTAGTTTGGGACTAAGCTGCATTGCCTTGTTTAAATATTGGGAGGCTCTGTATGTATCTCCAAACCTATAATATATTTCGGACATACGCTTAAAAATGTTAGCCCTATCTATCTTTTTAAAATCCAATTCCAAAGCCGCTTCATAACAGTCTAGGGCAAGCTCGTCTTCAACATATCTATGCAGTTTATCGTTTATGATGGATTTTATCAAGTCGGTAACTTCGGGAAAAAAATGTTTAAAGTACGGCTTTTGTTTTTCCAAATAAAAGATTTCTTCTAAAAGTAAAAAAGACTCATAATACTCTCCTCGGAAATAAAGCTCTTCTGCAAGGACAAAGCCGCAGTCCATAAAATCTTCCCTATTAAAATACTTTGAAAGGTAGAAGCCTCCCGCCTCGCTTCTTCTTTTATTGTATTCTTCTACGGCGGATTGTTCCAATCCATGAAAAAGATCGAAGAAGATGAGCTTAGCACGGCTTTTGTAGTCCATTTTTTTTAAAAGCCATAGCCGGTAATCAAAACTTTCGGCTGCATTTTTCTTTGAAAAAAAATCGAAATAATCAAAGGGGTTTTCACTGTTAGTTTTTTCTTTTAAGATGTTTTGATAAGCATTTAAAAGAAGCCTCATAGCCGACTCGGATTTTTCTTTTTCTTCTCCTGTTTTATATTGAATCAAATCGGGATGATGGAGTTTTGCTTTTTTCCTAAAAGCCGTTTTTATCTCGGCAATCGAAGCCTCAGAGGAGATACCTAAAAGAGCATAGTTATCGTCTTTTTTTTTCATATAACCAGTGATGATAGCATTTATCCAGGTTCCTTGTCTAGTGTAAATTAAAAATAAAGAAAAACCGGAACTAT
>CAJPPE010000122.1 GCA_905372345.1 uncultured Treponema sp.
ATAACATACTATTCAAACAATATCAGCACACATTTATATTGAAAGTAATTGGGAGTTTACAAAAAAAATAAATGTTAGTCAATAGTTTTTTTTAATTTTTTTGAAAAAAAAATCTTTCTATTTTTCGTTGAGCTCTATTTTTACGCCTATGGATTTAAGCCTTTCGACTAGGTGCTCATAGCCTCTTTCTATCTGGTAGACGTTTCGGATAATGCTTTCTCCGCGGGCACAGCAGGCTGCTATTACCATGGCCATGCCGGCTCTTACATCGGGAGAAACCAATTCGCTTCCGTGGAGGGAGCTTGGGCCCGAAATGACTGCTCGGTGAGGATCGCACAAGGTAATGCGGGCACCCATTCCGATTAGCTTATCTACAAAGAACATTCTGGATTCAAACATTTTTTCGTGAATTAAAACCGTGCCTTCTACCTGCGTTGCTATTACAGTCATTATACTCGTAAGATCAGGCGGAAAACCCGGCCATGGGGCATCATCAATCTTGGGTATCATTCCGCCGAGGTCACAGTTTACCTGCATCTTTTGCTTATCGGGAACGGTAAGGGTGGTTCCTTCTAAAGACCAGCCTATACCCAACTTGCCGAAGGCTACACGCAGCGGTCTCATATCTCTCGGTTCTACATCGGTAATTTTAAGCTGGCCGCGGGTAACGGCAGCAAGGCCGATAAAAGAGCCTATTTCCATATAGTCAGGGCCGATACGGTGTTCCGTACCGTTCAATTTTTTGACACCTTCGATAGTCAGTATATTGGAGCCTACTCCGCTGATTTTTGCCCCCATCTTATTTAACATCTTACAAAGCTCTTGAACATGGGGCTCGCTTGCTGCGTTTGATATGATGGTAGTTCCTTCTGCAAGGCTGGCTGCCATGATAGCATTTTCCGTTGCCGTAACGGAGGCTTCATCTAAAAAGATATCTTCTCCCATCAGCTTGTGTGCAATAAAAGAAAAATTTTGATCGGTTTCGACTCTGGCTCCCAATTCCGTCAAGGCTAAAAAATGGGTATCGAGGCGGCGTCTTCCGATAACGTCTCCTCCCGGAGGGGGCAAAACAGCCTTACCTGTTCTTGCCAAAAGCGGGCCTGCAAATAAAATGGAAGCCCTTATCTTTGTCGCAAGATCCTCAGGTATCTTGCTTGTTTTTACCTTTTCTATTTGGAGCTTAAATACGTTTTTTTCTATTTTTTCGTAGTGCCCTCCCAGAGCTTCAAAAACTTGAAGCATTACAAAAACGTCTTCAATTTCGGGAATGTTTTTAAGGATAATGGGTTCTTCCGAAAGGATGGCGGCAGCAATGCAGGGCAGAGCAGCATTTTTATTTCCGCTTGCTTTTATTGTTCCCTTTACGGGAAATCCGCCTTGTATAATATATTCGTGCATACTTAATCTCCTATAAAAATAATACGATGTTTATCTGTTTATTGAACGGTTATAACCGAAGCTACCCGTCCATCGGCCGTATATACATAATTTTTATTTGTATTATCGGGCAGCTGGCTTCCGCCTGAAAAGTAAGCATATAACCAAGTTCCGGACGGCAAATTTAAATTCAACTCATATCGTCCCGGAGAAACCTCGATAAGATCGTACATAAAGGGATCCCAATTATTAAAAGAGCCGGCAAGCCTTATGTTTTTTTTAGGCTCACCTAAGTAGGTAAATTTTACCAAACTTTTACCGCTTACCTCTGTTTTATACTCTTTTTTGTAAGGGACTTCAATACGTGAAACACTCATGCTGTGTATGTTATCAAAGGCTGTGTTACTATTTACCGGATCCGATGACCAAAGTCCGTCTATTACAAGTCTGTATTTTATTTCCGTTAACTCATCGGGAATCGGAAAAATATAGAACAAGATGGGCTCCTTGCCTTCGTATAGTTCATTTTGGGTGAGCTTTTTAAAGGAATGGATATGCTTGTAATCTTCATGAGAAAAGGCTATACCTACATGCCGCCTTGCGGTAGAAGTAAAAATTATATGCCCGTCCTTAATTTTAGGAGCTTCAACGCGGACAATAGACTCTACGAGTTTTTGGTAATCTTCCAACGAAACAGACTGTTCCGAAAAAGCAGTCATCAAAAAAAGACTAATAAAAATTAATAAAACCGGTATTTTTTTCATTATCGTTCCTCATTTTAGTTTCGGAAAAATAAAAAAAATCTTAAGCGGGACTTTAACTTTGAAGAGGCAGTACCTTAGCCCATTTTTTTATAAGAGATTGAGGCTCATCAGCTTCCAATAATTCTTTAAAAAAAGAGTCGGCTTGAGATACTTGGCTTTTTAGGACATCCAATTCGGATTGTGCAAAACGGGAAAGTACATAGCCTGAAATATCGGGGGAAGCATCTCCTCCTTGAGATGAAAAATCAGGCCGGCCTATGCCTATCCTTAGGCGGAAAAAATCTGCCGTATTTAAAACCGATTTTATGGAGCGTAATCCGTTATGTCCGCCGAGACCTCCCGACCACTTAAAGCTGAGAATACCGGGTTTTAATTCCAGCTCATCATGCACTATTAAAATATTTTCAGGCTTTAGTCTAAAAAAGGAGGCTGCAGCTATTACGCTTTCTCCCGATAGGTTCATATAGGTTTCGGGTTTTAATAGATGTACAGTCCTGCCAGGCGTCATAGAAGAAGGCAGCTTTGCATATTGCCCCTTAAATTTACCCTGCCACACGGCATTTGTGCCTATCTCTATTGAATCGCATAAAACCCAAGCTGCATTATGCCTTGTATTTTCATATTTTTTTCCGTAGTTCCCTAAAAAAACGATTAAATCTATCATCTCATCTCCAATTACATTCTAAATTCTTCGCCAAGATATATTTTTCGGGCAATTTCAGAATTTAGAATTTCATCCCGTGAGCCTTGTTCTACAATTTCTCCGCTGCCGATTATGTATGCCCTGTCGGTTATCTCCAAGGTGTCTCTGACATTATGGTCTGTTATCAAAATTCCGATGCCCTGATCGGCTAAAATACGGACTATACTTTTAATGTCATGTACTGCAATCGGGTCGATTCCGGCGAAGGGTTCATCTAAAAGCAAAAACTTAGGTTCAATGGCTAGGGCTCTGGCTATTTCGGTTCGCCTTCTTTCTCCTCCGGAGAGGGTATAGGCCTGTTGTTTTCTGTTTGCCTTAATTCCGAATTCTTCAAGAAGAAATTCAAGCCTTTCCATTTTTTGCTCCTTGGAGAGGTCTTTGCGTGTTTCTAAAATCGCATAGATATTTTGTTCTACGGTGAGCTTTCTAAAAACGGAAGCTTCTTGCGGTAAATATGAAATTCCTGCGTGGGCTCTTTTGTACATTGGCAGGTTTGTTATTCTATTGCCATCCAAATATATATTGCCGGAATTCGGTTTATAAAAGCCTACAATCATATAGAATGTGGTAGTTTTTCCTGCTCCATTAGGGCCCAGCAGACCTACAATTTCGCCCTGATACATTGAAAAGCTGACATCCTTTACGGCATGTTTTTTTCTAAAAAATTTGTTTAATCCTTCAACCTTTAAAATACTTTTTTCGTCAAACATTGGGTTGTTCCTCTTGATTTTGGTCCGGTTTGTCTCCGTTTTCCTGAAGATTAGTATTGTCTTTTTTCTCATCTTGAGAGTTTTTATTATCCTCGGGTTCTTTTTCGTCTTTTCCTTGCTCGACGGAACCTCTGACTCGGCCGTCAAGGGTTATATCTTCCGTATCCAAATTAACGGAAATCTTTCCTGCCCTAAATTCGTCCTTTCCTTTTTTTACAACAGGACTGCCTGTTAATTCTACCTTTGATTCTTTTCTATTGTATAAAGCAAACATTGAATTACAGTTTATATCTTTGTTTATTATTTTTACATTAAAGCGCATGATAATTATTTCTTGCTTCTTTTTATATTCAATATTTTCGGAGCTGATACTGACATCGTTTTTTGTGTCCTTAAGCTCAAGTTTTCCGAACATTGTAACCGTATCCGTTTTTCTGTCAAAATTGATTAAATCGGCCTTAAAACTGTAGCCCTTTTCGTCGTCCTCACCCTTGACCGAACCGGTTGCATTTACATATCTATAGTCTTTTCCGGAAATTTCGATACGGTCTGCCGATATGGTTAAACTGTTTACTTTAACTTCGGCATTTCCTATTAAATTTGTCGATTTTTTATTTTCAGCCACTGAGGCTGTTACCTTATCGGCTTTAAAACTTATTGTTGATGTTTGAGCACTAATATCCGTTAAAAAAAAGAGTATAAGAAAATAAAGTAAAAAAAACTTAAGGTTCTTGAGATTCCGAATTTTGGTTTGAATTTTCTTCATCTTCCTTCTCCTCATTTTTGGTCTGAATTTTACCTTCTATCGAGTTTAAAAATTCGAATTCTTTAGAAAGAGTGTTTGCTATAAACCCTTCTCCGCTTATGTAAAGCTCATCGCCTCTTTTTACTGTTACCGAACCGTCTTCTACTCCGTATAGGAGATTCTCATTTTTGTTCCAAAAAAAAGCTTCTCCTGAAATCATAAGGCCTTCTTTTAAATCTTCAAAAAAAACCTTTTGGCCTAAAAAGTACTGATTGTTTTTTTCGTCTATTTTGATGATTCCGGCTCTTCCCTTGAGCTCCGCTTCCGGTTTATCGCTCTCAAGGGATTTTTTATCTATTTTAAAGAAACGCAGATTTTTACCGGCCCATATTCTATCCGAATCATAAATCTCTAATTCCATAAAATTTATACGTAAATTTAAGGAATCTTCCTCATATTGATCTAAATTCGAGTTTTTAAATACAAAATTCGGTTTTTTTTCAAAATTTTCTGCCTCTTTACTATAGTTTAAACTGCAAGAAAATGATATAATAGCAAGAATGGAGGCTATAATAAAAGTTTGAGCTTCCTTAAAATTCATAGTTTATTATACTATCTTTTTTAATCTTAGTCAAAAGCCTTTGACTGCCGATTGACATAATATCGGATAAAGAATAGACTATATGGAATATTTAAAAAATAAATTTAAGGAGCCTAGAGTATGTCAGATTTTTTAACTGATCAAGAATTCCGTATGTTCAGCGATTTAATATATACCGCAAGCGGTATTACTTTTTCGGATACTAATAGGTCTATTTTGGAAAGCCGGTTAAAAGAAAAACTTAGGGACAAGAAACTTGAAAAAGTATCGGATTATTATGCGATGCTCGTCAAAGATTCTGAAGAGCAGAAGAGCCTTTTAGACTCCGTTACAACAAACCTTACAAGATTTTTTAGAAATCAACCTCACTTTGATGCATTGGAAAATTATGTTATTCCTGAACTTGTAAAGGTAAAAAAAGCTGAAGGAAAGAATAAAATTAAAATATGGAGTGCCGGCTGCTCTACAGGGGAGGAGCCTTATACCTTGGCAATGGTTATGAAAAAACGCCTTCCTGCCGGATTTTCTGCTGAAATTACAGCCTCCGACTTATCACTAAAATGTCTTCTTGTGGGTAAAACCGGTTTTTATCAGGAATCTAGAGTTGCCGGAATTCCTGAAGATTATTTGAAATTGTATTTTGATAAGCTGAATGACGGTTATCAGGTAAAAAAAGAAATAATGCAAATGGTAAATTTTGATTACCATAACTTAAAACATGATTCAAAACATACCGATTTTGATCTTGTGTTTTGCCGAAATGTTTTGAT
>CAJPPE010000123.1 GCA_905372345.1 uncultured Treponema sp.
CCTTCGGTTTTTTAATACCAATGCTCGTGGTATTCGTTATTTTTTATTTTTTGCTTATACGCCCGCAGAAAAAAGAACAGCAAAAGACCGAAAGAATGATTTCTCAGCTTCAAAAGGGAGATAAGATCATCACTATCGGCGGTATTCACGGTGTTGTGAGCTCCACAAAAGAAAAAACCATTATCATAAAAGTTGATGACAACTGCAAAATTGAAATTAACCGTTCTGCAGTAGGTGCCGTTTTAAAAGATGAGCCTCCAAAGCCCGATTTCGGCGGTGAAGGCGAAAAAAAGAAACCTTTATTCGGAAAAAAATCCAATAATTCCGAAAACGGCGGCACAGCTTCACAAAACGAATCAAAATAAAACAATTTGCGGTTTTAGCACTAAAACCGCAGCTATTTGGAGATAAATAATGAGTAAAAGAGTTAGATTTATCATTGTTCTTCTTGTCATTGCCTTGTGCTTTGTTTTCTTACACCCTACCCTCAAATGGTATTTTTGGACGGAAAAAGAAGATAAGGCTTTGGCTTTGGCATCAAGAGAAAAGATTAAAGACTATTCCGAAAACATGGCAAGAGCTGATGTTGATAGGCTTATAGAAATGGCTGCTTCAAACTCAACAGAGCCTCTTTCGGAAAAATATGCTCCTATTATTAAAGAAGCTAAGGCTCGTAGAAAGGCCTTGGGTATGGAGATTCCCTCACAGTGGACGGCACAAGAAGTTGTTGCAAGCTTTAAGCTTTCATCCAAGGAAAAGTTCATTACCGCAGCTCAGCCTATTTTAGAAACTGCGTATAGGGATTCAATTTTAGGTATAAAAAACTATCAAACAAATGCCGTTAAACTGGGACTTGACTTATCAGGCGGTATGTTGGTTATTATCAAAGCCGACTTGGATGCTGCAATTTCTGCCGATGGAGCAAGCAATGAGACAATAGCAGATTCAAAGAAAGCCGCAATGACTTTGGCCATGGACACCCTCCGAAGCCGAATAGATAAGTTCGGTCTTACAGACCCTGTAATTAGACGCCAAGGGGATGATAGAATTTATATTGAAATGCCGGGAGCAGCCGATGCAGATAAGATAAACTCCATTATCATGGGACGAGGTATTTTAGCCTTCCATATAGTGGATGATGAGGCTACTCAAACCTTTAGGGAATATTATCGAAACAATCCGGGAAAAACTTTTGATGCCGAATACAATCTTTTAAACCCCGAAATTATTCCTGAAGACTGTATGGTACTGGGTGTATATCACAAGGACGCTTACGGTATAGATGAAAGAGATGATAGAGAACCCTTCCTCGTCGTAAAAAAACAGGCAGGCCTTGAAGGAAAACACCTCGTAAGTGCCGACACTTCAACAGATCAAAGATCCAATAACCCGCTTGTAAACTTTTCTCTCGATGCTGAAGGAGCGAAGATATTTGCAGAATTAACTACAAGCAATGTAGGAAAAAGGCTTGCCATAGTTTCTGACAATAAGATAAAATCAGCTCCGAACCTCAAGGAGCCTATCACCGGAGGTTCGGGAAGCATAAGCGGAATGTCTGCAACGGAAGCAAACAATCTTAAAACCGTTTTACGGACTGCATGGCTAAATGTTCCGCTCCAGCTTGAAACTCAGCAGGTTGTAGGAGCCAGCTTAGGCGACGAAAAGATTAACGAAGGTATTAAGGCATTGCAGTGGGGCTTAATTGCCGTCTTGATTTTTATGCTTGTATTCTATAAGGAAGCCGGAATCAATGCTTGTATTGCTCAAATTTTAAACCTTTATATAATGTTCAGTGTCCTTTCGGCCTTCAATTTAACTCTTACCTTGCCCAGTATTGCAGGTATGATTTTAACCATCGGTATGGCAGTTGATGCTAACGTTGTAGTTTTTGAAAGAATAAAAGAAGAGCTAAGACTTGGTAAAACAAGAGAAGCCTCCATAAACGCAGGTTTTGAACATGCTTTTTCTGCAATTATGGACTCAAACATTACAACATTCATTGCAGCCTTCTTTTTATCAATTCTCGGAACAGGCCCGATTAAAGGCTTTGCATACAGCTTAGCCATAGGTGTTGTGTCCTCCGTATTTACCGCTTTGTTTGTTTCACGCTTAATATTTGATTTCGGAACTCAAACTCTAAAATTCAATAAGATTCATATCAGCTGGAGGAAGTTAGAAAATGAAAAAAATAATTAGTTTTTCAAAATTTTTCGTTCCGGGCATTATTTTCAGTATAGGACTTATGGCCTTTGGAATTATAGGTTATTTTACCAAAGGAATAAATTTCGGTATTGACTTTCAAGCAGGTTTTATCGAAAAGGTAAAAATAGCCCCTACAGCGGTAGAGCTTTCTTATGAGGGGCCTTTAACAGTTTCTTTTTCGCAAAGTTTATCCGATGTTTCAATTACTACAACATCTTTAGATGGTGAAAGTAAATCCTATGTCTTCAATCTTGCCGATAGCCCGGCTCTTAAAGACTTTGCTGACGGCCTTGCTTCTATTGAAGGCTTAAAGGTAAAAATTACAGCTTCGGAAAATGTTCTTCTTAAAAACTTGTTTTCCGACTCGGAATCTTCTTCCCGTCTTTCAGCTGATGTGTTTAGACTTCATCATTTGGAAAAGGGGCTCCAACCGATAAGTACCGATGAGGTTCGCCATGCACTTTCTTCAATACCCTCAGTTTCGGTTCAGCAGTTGGGAACACCTGAAGACAGGTATTTTCAGATAAGACTTGCCGATGACGGAAAATATGAAGATGCAAACAAGGAATTACGCTCGATTATAAACTCTGCTTTAAACGCAGCCTACGGCCCGGAAAACATTGCAGTTATGGGAACGGACTTTGTAGGTTCCCGCTTTTCTTCTTCATTGGCACAGCAGGCAATATGGCTGGTGAGCGGAGCCTTGGTTCTAATCTTTGTTTATGCAATGTTCCGCTTTCAGTGGAATTTTTCGCTTGCGGCAATTTTTGCTTTGCTCCACGATACAATCGTAATGATTATGTTTATCTCGTGGACTCAGATGGAATTTAATTCTACAACGATAGCGGCCATTCTTACGATTATAGGTTATTCTATAAACGACACAATCGTTATCTTTGACCGCATCCGCGAAAAGATTAATCTTGAACCGAGACTTGAATGTAACGAGGTTTTGGATAAGGCCTTAAGCGAAGTGTTTACCCGAACAATTATTACAACTCTCACGACGATGGCAGCGGCTGCAGCTCTTTATCTGTTTACCACCGATTCAATGAAAGATTTTGCTCTAGCCTTAATTGTAGGTCTTATAAGCGGAACCTATTCGTCAATCTATATTGCGTCTTATTTTATCGCTCTTACCTCCAAGGGTAAAAAAGCCGGAGAGATGATTACCAGAGGTAAAAAAGCCTCTGGTGAACTTTCAGGAGCGGTTATCTAACAAGATAGAATAAATCTCAGTAGAGAATTTTAAGCCAAGCGGCCGGTTTTAAAAATCGGCTGCTTTTTTTATGAGTTTTGAGCTATTTGTTTTAAAGTCTCGGCAACTTGTTTAACTTCTTCAAAGGTATTAAAAGAAGAAAAACTAAAGCGGACTATGCCCTGCTCTTCGGTTCCGAGGGCCTTGTGTACCAAGGGAGCACAGTGGGCACCCGGCCGGCTTGCGATACCGAACTCTTCATCGAGAGCACGGCTTACTTCTCCCGAAGGAATATCTCCTATGTTTATACCTACGACCGCCCCTGTTTTTTCGCTCCAAGGATTTCCGTATATTTTAAGATTAGGAATAGTTTTTATTTCCTCGATAAAAAGCAATTTTAAATCGGCCAATTTCTTTTGAATGGAAGTAATTCCTGTTTTTAAAATGTAGGAAGCCCCGGCATTTAAGCCCATAAAGGACGGAACATTCATGGTGCCCGCTTCAAAGATGTCGGGCATCTCGGATGGGTGAGTTTTATCGAAAGAGTGAACTCCGCTTCCTCCTGAAAAAACGGGAGCAAACTCGAAATTTCCGTTTACGATAATACCACCCGTACCCTGAGGCCCGTAGAGCCCCTTGTGGCCGGTAAAACAAAAAATGCTTTGCTCATATTTTGATACGTCTATAGGAATTGTACCCGCACTTTGCGAAGCATCTACAATTAAGATTAGACTGTGTTTTTTGCAGATAGAATGAACATAGCCCAAGTCACAGATTGAGCCTACCACGTTTGAGCAGTGGTTTACGATAATTGCTTTGGTGTTTGATTTGACCTCTTTTTCGATTAGCTCATAGCACAAAAAGCCGTCGTGGATAGGGATAATAGAAAGTTCGACTCCATCTTTTTCGAGCTGATAAAGAGGGCGCAAGACCGAGTTATGTTCAAAAACGGTGGTTATGATGTGAGTATTTTCTTTGCCTGAAAAAAGGCTTTTTATGACTAGGTTTAAGGCAGATGTAGCATTTTGACAAAGGGCAACATTTAAGGGATTTTTTATATTAAAAAGCTTTGCCAAGGTTTGCCTTGTTTTAAAAAGCTCTGCGAGAGCTGCATGAGCCGTACTATGAGCTCCTCTCCCCGGATTCCCGAATTGATGTGAAGCAATCCCCTTAAATACCTCTTGCCCCACACTTTCCGGCTTTTGAAGGGTGGTTGCGCTATTATCAAGATAGATCATATTTTTCCACAAACCTTTTATTTGTTTCTATTTTTAAAAGATAAGTTCCCGTATAAGGAATTTCGGCCTCGGTTAAAAGGCGTGAAGCCATTTTTATGCCTTCTTCATTTACCCGTAGAACCAAACCGCAGCCCGCAGAAATTTCAGGCGGAAGAGGAATAAGCCTCGCCTCAGTCAGGCCATCGATTGCACTTGAAGCCGAAGAAGAAAAATCTCCCGAAGTTTCCAATGCTTCAGCATCGGAAACTTCAGCTGAAGCCATAACTTCGCCAGCAGTTATGGCTTCAGCGGCTATCGCATGATGAGAAGACGAAAACGAAAAAACTCCGTAGGTTTTCAAATCTTTATTCCGTTATTCTTTTTTGCTATACTTTGGTAAACTATGGGCGTACTACAAAGTGGGTACGCATAATTTCGGTAATGCGGTACATATTTGTAGGGGTTCCTACCTTGAGCTTTTCTTTAAGTCCGTAAAAGTCAAGACACAAGCCGCAAGACAAAACCTCACAGCCTTGAGAGGCAAGAGCCTTTAAGTCGTTTACGGTTTTTTCGTTTTCGGTTGTAAGCTTTACACCCGAATTATAGCAGACAACAAACTTGGGAAGCACATCCTGTTCCGTGAGTGCATAGATAAAACCTTCTAAAAGTTTTTTGCCGAAGCCTTCATCTCCGGAACCCATCTGATCCGAGTTTATCACAACGGCATACTCCCCGCTTGAAGTTTGAGGAACGGCAACAGGATTTAAATTTACACCGTCTTTTGCCTTTAAAAGAACGGTAAACTCTTTTTCCGAAATCTTGTTTACCTCAACCCCTATGCCGAGCTGAGCCGCCATCTTTGAAAGGTTTTGAGTTGCAACCTCATTATCCACCTTGACCGAGATATTTTCTTTACCCGTATTTTCCCTGACAGCCTTTTTCGCCATAATAACGGGAATAGGACAAGCCTGTCCCATCGCATTTACTTCTATCATAACAACCTCACAATATATTAAATTTTTAGATATATTATCATAAATGCTTATAAT
>CAJPPE010000124.1 GCA_905372345.1 uncultured Treponema sp.
ATTTTACAGCTTCTTCACCGATGCGGGCCAGAGAATAGTTACCTAAAATAACCTTTGATGAAAGTTTAAATACAAAATCTGCCATCTTTTCAAATTCCTCTACAAGGTAAATTTTCGGCATATTTTTTTTAAACTTGAATTTTAATTGCAGCCTTGCAAAATATAGTATTTTTGTTTATAATGACAGAAAACCCTAGGTCATTATGGAGGGGACTATGACTACAGGTACTATAGTTACTTTAATGCGTGAAGGTATAGGTATCATACTGATGCTTTCCGCACCCATCTTAGTTGCAGCTCTTTTAGTAGGCTTAATTGTTGCAATTTTTCAGGCGACTACCTCTATACAGGAACAGACGCTGACCTTTGTTCCTAAAATTTTAACTATTTTAGGAATGATTGCTCTTTTGGCAACTTGGATGATTACGGTGTTAAGGGAATATTTTGTTTCTTTAATGAATTTAATTCCGCAGCTGGTAAGATAAGGGACATTCTATAAATAAATGCAGCCCTTCGATTTTATCCTAAATAAAGAACCCATTTTTTTACTCGCAGCTGTACGCATTTTTGCCATATTAATGACATCCCCCCTAATGTCAATGCGCAATGTTTCACGAATTGCGAAGGTTGCTCTTGCAGGTTTAACTGCATTTATGGTAACCCCATACGCCTATCCCCACTTCGGGAATCTAAACGCCTTCAGTCTTGAGTATCTTCTTTTACTTCTTGGAGAAGGGCTTATCGGTGTTTTAACCGGTTTTTTTATAAGCATTTTATTTTCTACATTCAGCACGGCGGGACAGTTTTTTTCGTTCCAGATGGGTTTCGGTGCATCGGGCGTTTTTGATGCCCTAGCTCAAGTTGAAAACCCCCTCGTAGGTCAATATTTTAACTTTATTGCAGTCCTTATCTTTTTACGCATAAACGGTTTCCAACGTCTTTTTTTAGGCGGAATAATGAAGAGCATTGAGCATGTAAACTGCTTTATGTTTTTAGAAAGGCAGGAGGAGCTTTCAAGATATCTTTTAGGAGCCGTTGGAAATCTTTTTTTAAACGCAATGATAATTGCATTGCCTGTTATGGGTACTCTTATTTTAATTCACATAACAATGGGACTTTTAACAAAGGCAGCCCCTCAGATGAACCTTCTATCGGAAGGCTTCCCCATTACTATTTTAACTGCCTTTTTTATTTTAGCTCTTGCTCTGCCTTTTTTTATAAACACCTTTGAAATTATTTTAGAAAAAGGCTTTTCGGATTTTTGGCGGCTTTTAGACAGTTTAGGGGGTACTAAATGATATCAGGAAAATCGTCCCTCCTTTACCAAAAATATTTTTCTCAAGAAGAGCTCCTTCTCAATAAAACGATAGGCTTGCAATGGTTCGCTGCTGAAGATGAAGGCAGAACGGAAGACCCGACCGAATATAAGATACGCAAGGCCCGGGAAGAAGGAAGAGTTGCAAAAAGTCAGGACTTAAATGCTGCAATGGTTGTGCTGCTTCCCGTAATCAGCCTTATAATAATGGGGCCCTATATATTTAAATCTTTAATGCAGGTCATCGCCTTCTTTTTTGAACGCTGCACAACGGAAGAGGTTGTCAATGGAGCTTGGTTCGGGATTTTTATTTCATATTTTTTTAAAACGGTTTTTCCGATAACAGGGGTAGCCCTAATTTCGGGAGTGCTGGGAAATATTATTCAAAACAGGGGTTTTTTATTTTCGACAAAACCTATTCAACCCGATTTTAAAAGAGTTACTCCCAATTTTGTGAGGTTCTTTAAAAGAGCTCTCTTTTCTGCCGAGGGGCTTTTTAATTTGGCTAAATCGCTTTTTAAGGTTGTCATTATAGGCTTTATAGGATATCTTGTTATAAAAAACAATATCACAAAGATGATAGCCCTGCTTCAATCCGATTTTCCCAATTCGATAATTTTTATAGCAAAAACAGCTGCTCAAATATTGGTGTATGCTGCGATCGCATTGGTTCTTTTAAGTATTCCCGATTACTTTTTCCAAAAACGTCAGTTTTCGGAATCGTTAAAAATGTCAAAAACGGAAGTAACCGATGAGTATAAAGAATTGGAAGGCGATCCGATGGTAAAGGCTCAAATAAACAGGCAGATGCAGGCAATCTTGCAAAAAACCGGTATAAAAAACGTTCCGGATGCCGATGTCGTTATTACAAACCCGACCCATTATGCTGTCGCTCTTCAATGGAAACAAGGCGTTATGCCGGCTCCTATGGTTATATCGAAGGGTGTCGATGCGACAGCCCAAAACATAAAAAGAATTGCCCGGGAAAACGACATTCCTACTATTGAAAATGTTCCATTGGCCCGAGCCCTTTACGCTAACGTAGATTTAGGACAGATAATTCCAAGCGAATATTATCAATCGCTTTCGATTATTTTCTTAAAAATTTACTCGATGAAAGAAAAAGAAATGTTAAGGAAAAGATGGAGGTAAAACGATAAATGGCCGAAAACAGATTTTTTAAAGAAGTACCGAATGCCTTGGTAGCTATTGGAGCTATCATGGTAATATTTGTGATTATTATTCCTCTGCCTACAGCTCTTTTAGACTTTTTTATGGCACTGAATCTTATATTCAGTTTGATAATATTACTCATAGTTTTATTTGTAGATAAGCCTACGGAGTTTACGGTTTTCCCTTCATTGCTTTTAGTCTCCACCATATTCGGCCTTGCCCTAAACGTTTCATCTACAAGGCTTATTCTAACATATGGAGAAAAATTTAACGGAAAGATGATCGCAGCCTTCAGTCAATTTGTTATCGGCTCTACAGGAAATCAAGGTTTGGTCATAGGTTTTGTAGTTTTTATCATTTTGATTGCCGTTCAAGCCTTTGTAATCACAAAGGGAGCAACAAGAATTGCCGAGGTTGCAGCCCGTTTTGCCTTAGACTTTAATAATACCAGAAGTATGTCTATAGAAGCAGAGTACAATGCAGGCGTTATAACTGAAGCCGAAGCCCGAAAGAAAAAAGAAGAATTACAAAGGTCTACGGATTTTTACGGGGCTATGGACGGTGCGAGTAAATTCGTTTCGGGAAACGTAAAAATAGGAATCTTTATAACGGTCTTAAATATTGTAGCAGGTTTAATCGTAGGTATAGTGTTTAGACAAGAAGAATTCACTAAAGCGATGCAGATGTACACAAGGTTTACAATAGGGGACGGACTTTTAGCTCAGCTTCCTTCTCTTTTTATATCGGTTGCAACAGGTCTTGTAGTAACCCGCTCAGCTTCAACAGGCTCTTTCGGAAAAGACATCACAGACCAATTTGCACGCAATTCGACTGTTTATTACATAGCAGCTATTACCTTGACTGTGATGGCAGTTTTACCCGGCTTCCCGTCAATAATCTTAATTATAATTGCTTTAAGCCTTGCCTTTTTAGGCTGGAGGCTGCAGACAACAAAGGTAACAAGGGCTCAAAAAGAACAGGCGGCTAAAGAAGCCCAAGCCGCATCGGAAAAAGCGGCAAAAACCGAAACCGACGATACCAAGGCTGTAAGCCCTTATGACGATCTTTCCTTACAATTCGGATACGGCCTTATTCCTTTGGTCGATGAAAAAAGAGGCTCAGACCTCGTTCCGCGAGTTAAACGCATAAGAAAAGAAATAGCCCTCGAAACCGGTCTTGTAATGCCGGTTATCAGAATGATGGATGCCATGAACCTTCCTCCTGATGAATATTGTATTACAATACAGGGAGCCGAGGTAGCGAGATCAAAGATAAGAATGGGCGCATACCTCGCAGTAAACCCTGGAAATGTTCAAGATGAAATACCCGGCGAACCTACCTTAGATCCGGCCTTCGGTCTTCCGGCTATTTGGATTTCCGAATCAAACCAAGCAGCCGCCGAAAGGGCCGGATATACGGTTATAGATCCGCCTTCCATCATAGCAACTCATTTAACGCAGGTTATAAAAACACATGCGGATGACATCCTTTCAAGACAGATGGTAAGCAACATCTTGGATTCCGCAAAAAAATTAAACCCAATCGTCGTCGACGAAATTCAGTCAAACGACAAGCTGACATTGGGAGACTTGCAAACAGTCTTTAAGTGCCTCCTTAGGGAAAATGTTTCCATACGAAACACCACGGCCATTCTTGAAACCATCGCAGACTATAGGCGCATAACCGGAGACATGTATATAATAGCCGAAAAAGTCAGACAAAGGTTAGGCAGACAAATTGTTCAGCAATATCTGGGAGAAGACAAGGCATTGCGGGCTTTTATGGTAGACTCAGCCTTTTTCCAAACCGTTTTGGCAAGCCGCATAGATACCCTGACCGGCCCTCAACCTGCAATAGACACTGAATCGAAAAAAGCATGGCTTAGAGCCGTTCAAAATGCATATAACAACTTTAATGCACAATTTGTAGGCATCGCAGTTATTCTCGTTCCCGAAGAAGGCAGACTTTTGATAAAACGGCTTCTTGAATACGAAATGCCCATGGTTCCGGTTTTATCCGTCCCCGAAATTCCAAAGGATGTTTCGGTCATCGGTATGGGAAATATCACCCCTGAAATTCAATAATATCTCTCTCTCAGCCTATTGACTAAACATGTAAAATAATGTATCTTTTAGGTTTATTGGAGATTATTTTATGATAAAAAAACACAAATTAATCGGCTTTGCAGCCGTTGCAGCGTTTTTTTTGCTGCTATCTTGTAAAAATAACCTTTCACCGGAAATCCCTGTTGAGGACATTATTATCTCGTCGAATGATGAAGGCGAAATTTCTGGAGGAATTTCTATTGTAAAAGACATGACAAAAAGCATAACCGTGAAAATTATACCTGAAAATGCAACAAATAAAACTCTAGCATATTCTTCAACACCTGGTGAGGTCGCCGCCATTGACCGCTCCGGTTCGATTAGAGCAGGCAAAGTCGGGAATGCGGTCATCAAAATAACGGCGGCAAACGGCGTACAAAAAACGATCAATGTTCGCGTTACGCCGAAACCGATTCCTGTTACAAACATTGTGTTTGAGGAATCTGCACCGGAATCTTTGATTATTGGTGAAAACTATAGAATCATGGCAAAAGCACAACCTAATGATGCAACGAATAAAGGGCTTACCTACACCGCAGACAATGATAAAGCATATGTTGCTTCCGACGGTACGGTAACCGCTCAATCAGAAGGAACTGTTACCATAACCGTAAAGTCTCAAAGCAATCCTGCAATTACAGAGACGGTTACGTTCACAGTCAAAAAGAAGCCGCAGATCAAATACGAATCAAAACAAGCTGTTATGGTCGAAAGCGCTGCCGGTAAATATACATTCGAGCTGCAAACGATAGACGGCAAGTTGGATTATGAACCGAGCTTTACGTCGAATACCTTGCCGTGGGTTTCGGGAGCTCCGACAATCAGTTCACGAACCGATCCTGCTAAGGACGTAATTTCATTTACCTGCCTTAAAAACAAAACCGTGTGGGACAGGCGTGCGTACATTAAATTCAAAGACAAAAAAACAGGTCAATATATTAAAGGCGCCGACGGAAAAGATCTCGAAGCGAAAATACTGCAAAAACGCAATGAAAATCCTGTTGTGCATTACAAATGGGTCGACGGAATAGGCAGCCCTGCTGAAAACGAAAAAGAAAAAGTAGG
>CAJPPE010000125.1 GCA_905372345.1 uncultured Treponema sp.
TTTACAGACCTTCTGAAAGAGCTTCTTTTACTCTTTGACGTACAGTTCTCTCTTCTTCGGTCTTAGGCTTATCTTCATCTGCTCCGCTGATTGCGTTTTGGATGAGCTTATCTAAGGTTTTTTTTGAGATGCTGTATAAGACTATGTATGTATAATCATCTCCCGTAGGATTTCCATCGGCATCGAAATATCTCATCTGAACCCAATAATCGGTTTCTTTTTTAAAGCCGGAAAGTTTTGTCGAGGTAATTGTCTTGACTATATCTTCAAGGTAGCCCTCAACCTTGTCTTTATCGCCTGCAGCAGCGGCGGCGGCCTTGCTTTCGACTCTTACCTTAACCATTCTGGCCATTTCGGAAGGGACCGAAAAATCTCTTGTCCATAGTTCGGCTCCTTCCAAGCTCTTTGATCTGGGCGACTCGAATTTAAAAAGATAAACATCCTTACCCTTATAGTCAGCCGTTTTTTCGATGACATTGGGTTCTTCTGCAACCCAGCCGGGAACAGGCTTATCCCATTTAAGGTTTTTGTGATCGAGCATTTCCGGTTTCTTAATCTTGCTCGATACGGTTCCAAGCGGTTTTAATTTGTTTGCACAGCCTGCTAAGGCTATAACTGCAAATCCTGCAAGGAACATAATCTTAATTGCTTTTTTCATATCTTGCCTCCTAAAATAATGCAAATATATTTTTAAAATTAGGCGTAATCTACGTCCAATTTAAAAGCCCGATTTAAATGTTAAGGTCTTACCCCTTAGAATTACCAATTTTATATTTTCAAAACCCGGAACCGAATCTGCAGTATCATAGATGACAGCTTCAAGGTCATCAATAGTTCCGAAAAATGAAACTGCATATTTTGTTTGTGCCGAGGATTGATATAAGGTTTTTATATCGTTTACATTTCCGCTTAAAGCTTTTCTAAAACGAGCCATGCTCTTGCTGTCAGGTGTTTCGTTTATAATAATTTCATAGCGTATTCCGCGGGAATAGGCTTTGGCTAAAAGAATCTTTGCCTGATCGACAGCCATGGGCAGGGCCTTGTTTACTGCGGATTGAATTGCGTTAGACTGAGCATCATAGCTGCTTACTCGGCTAAAAGTTTTTTGGCTTGTGTACGGGACAGAACCGAGTAACTCTCCTGTAGACGGATTGAATATCTTTAAGGTGATTTTTGCCGAACCGTAATAGCCGCTTGTTTCATAACCGCCTTCGGTTACCGCATCAATTTCCATATATACATCGGCGTTTAACTTTTGAGCTATCAACTGAATAGCCGACATTCCTTCATCGGTGCTTTCTTGGTAAATTAGGGCATTATCTTTTTTTAGTTTTTCGACCTCTTTTGAGTCTACGGCCCTATACCCCTGCTTTAAAAGAAAGGCATTTCCCGTTTCTACTGCGGCTTTAAGTAAAAATCTGTCCGCATCCGATTCTTCGGCATCAAAAACCATGTAGGTCATGTTTTCGATATAATTATTTAAAAATTGAAGATTTTTTTTGCCTTCGGCAGAAGCTTGGGCTTCTTTTAAAATAAGGTCTGCATCCTTAGGTTTTTGTGCGGCATTAAAACTTTCTTGGGTCTTGCCGTTTCCGAAAACTATATCATCCATTGATGTTCCGCTTGAGGGGTTACCGGAGCTTATCCCTGCCGATGAAAGAGCTGCTGCAAGCTCATTCATTTTTACGGGGATTTTAATTTTAATTATGTATACTTCTCCGTTTTTGGATTTTTGCAGTACGTCCATTTTTTCGTTTACTACATATTTATTCGGATATTCGGTATCGTATATGATAGTTTTAATTTTTTGATAATCAGCTTGCTCAGCTTGAAGGCCTATAATATCGATAACACCTTGCCTGATCGCTCCCACTTTTGCCTTATTTATAGCCTGTAAAAAGGAAGAATCCTCTCCCATTGAAGTATACTCTTTTGTTGCGGCATAAGAAGCATCTTCAAGGCTTGCACAGGAAAAAAAGAGAATAGCTGCAATTAAAAACAAAAAAAGCAAAATCTTTTTCATTATATATCTCCCAAAGTTATAATTTAATTGTAAAGCCGGCTCCGGCGGTAAATCTCAAGATTCCTCCTACTCCATCGTAAAGACTTGCCCCTGTTTTTATACCAAAGTCGCCTCCTATTTTAAAATTCTTTGTTACAAGAAAACTTATATGTACAAAGGCTTTAAGTCCGGCTCCTGCAGGAATCGGAATAGTTTTTTTGGAACCTACTATTATCATTGTATAATAAAATTGAATTGTAGGCAATATTTGTAAACGTCTAATATATGTATTTCCTAGTTCGGCACCGCAGAATATGGTTATAGGTGCTCCTATAGAAAGAATTTTCAGACTCTGAGAGTCAAATGTCATCTCGGCTCCGAAGCAGGGCCTAAAGCGGTAAAAGCCTCTTGTGCCCGAAAGATTAATGCCGAATGTTCCGCCTCCGTCATATAAACCTCTTTCGGCAAAGAAAAGGCCGAACTCGCCTAAGGCGTAAGTTCTGTATTCAAAGGGGCTGTGAGGAACTTCTTTAATAGCATCCCCTAAATTTAAGGCCTTTTTTGAAAAAAGGATTAAGCCTTTAGAAAGGTCATTTTCGGTTTTTGTAACGACAATTAAGCCGAGCTCTTTTTTGCCGTCCTCACTCAAAACAACATATTCGTCGCCAAGTTTGACACCCATTTTTTTTCCGAGTTCAAAGTGAACGGTACCTTTTTCTGCCTTGATTATGCCTGTTTTTATGATAAAAGCTTCCATTTTACGCAGCTCAAGATCTAATTTTTTCGATAGACTTTTAAGTGATGAACTGTATGCTTTCTCATAGGTTCTGTCTATGGAGCTCAAGTTTATATCAATTTTTTCTCTTAAATCTTCTTTTGAAGAATATATGTAGAATTCCAAAGCAATTTCTACCCTATATCCGTCCGTTTCCCCCAAAAATAGATCATCATATCGTTCCATTGAAATTGAATAATCTGTAATTATAGGCATCACCACATAATAAGAATTGACTGTTTTTTCCCAGTCTTCTTTTGTAAAGGCTTCTAAGCCCATTAAAACGGATTCGGGCAGTTCTGTGTTTTCTTCTCTTGAGCGGTTTATAAGCTCAATAAATATGTCTACGTCTGTTGAGGCAAGCCTATATTCCAAGCCTATTATATTAAAACGTTCAAGGTTAAAAAAGACATTCATAATAGCTTCATCAATCATCTCAATGAATTCGTTTGGAATATGCCGGCCATAATAGGAAGTTGCAAAGACGGCAATATCCTTTTTTTCGCTGACTTTTTGAGCATAAAAAGGCCTTGAGAAAAAAAATACGATTAAAATGACAAAAAAAAGTTTTTTATTCATTTCTTTTAAGGGGATTTTTGCCTTTCTCCCTAGCTTATTATTAGTATCTTATTGTTAATATATACGATTTATCGAGTCTTTTCAAGTGAAAGGAATTTGAATCTATCTAAGTTCTTCCATAGTTTAGATGTACATCTTGATTAAAATGCTAAAAACTGATATATTTAAGGAGAAATATTTTAGGAGGACTTTATGTCAGAAAAATATGATTTGGTTATAATTGGAGGCGGTCCAGGCGGTATGGCCGCAGGAATTTATGCAGCCCGTTCAAAATTAAAGACGGTTATTCTTGAAGAAAAGCCCAATCAAGGCGGACAGTGCTATATCACTGAAGAAATCGAAAACTACCCCGGTTTCCCTGAATCTTCAGGTCCTGCTCTGACCGAAGCCTTTAAAAAACATGCCGAAAAATTCGGTGTTGAATTCAAAAGAGCAAGAGCCGAAAAAATCGAACTTGTTCCCAATTCACCTACACGCATTGTTCACGGAAGTGACGGCGTAAAGTATGAATGTTTGGCTGTTGTTGTTGCAACAGGTGCAAGTGCCAGAGAGCTCGGCTGTAAGGGCGAAAAAGAGCACTGGGGCAAGGGTGTTTCATACTGCGCAACTTGTGACGGTGCTTTCTTTGAAGAGTGCGAAATCGTAGTTATCGGCGGCGGAGACTCTGCTGTTGAAGAAGCTATGTATCTTACAAAATTTGCCGACAAGGTAACTATCGTTCACCGAAGAGATGAACTTAGAGCTGCAAAATCCATTCAGGAAAAAGCCTTTGCCAACCCCAAAATGTCCTTTAAGTGGAATGCCGTTGTTGAAGAAGTTTGCGGAGAAGGCCTTGTAGATAGCGTTATCTTAAAGGATACAAAAACAGGCGAAACCTCCAAATTCGATACAGAAGGCGTATTCGTATTTATCGGACACAATCCTCAGACAGCCTTTATTCAGGGCTTGGTAGACCTTGATGAAAATGGCTACATCCTCACAAACGGAAAAATGGAAACAAACATACCCGGTATTTACGGCGTAGGCGATGTTATTCAAAAAGAATCACGGCAGGTTGTTACGGCAGCAGCCGACGGTGCTCTTGCCGGAATCTGGGCAGGCCACTATATCGACGATATCAAAGCCAAAATGGCTATGAAAAAATAAACCCATAGGAGATACGATAAACAGTTCGGCAGGAATTCTGCCTCACTGTTTATATATCGAGTTTTGTACCAAAGGTACAAAACATCGCATTATTATATGCGGTTTGTAAACAAACCGCGTGAAAAAACTTTTTTCGGAAACTGAGGTTTCCTGCAAAAAGTCTTTATAGGAGAAAAAAAAATGATTGAATTGACAAAAGAAAATTTTGAACAAGAAGTTCATCAGTCAAAGGGTGTAACCTTTGTAGATTTTTGGTCGGACGGATGCGTTCCCTGTAAACAATTAATGCCGGATGTTCACGCAATGGCAGAACGCCATGCCGGAAAGGCAAAATTTTGCTCATTCAATATTGACGGTGCAAGACGCGTTGCCATGAAAGAGCAGGTTTTAGGTCTTCCTACAATGCTCATCTATGTTGACGGCGAAAGAAAAGACAGCGTTACCGGAAGCGATTTGACCATTAATCAAATCGAAGAGATGGTAAAAAAATACATCTAATCTTAAGTTTTAATCTTTTAAGCCGGAAAAAAGACGATAAGTTTTTTACGGCTTTTTAAAGATACGGTTTAATAAACCGTGGGGCAGGTTATCCTGCATCAAAAAATTTATCCTAGGAGGATGCTATGGTTGATTTGAAAACCAAAAAAGTCATCATCATTGGTGACCGAGACGGCGTTCCCGGGGAGGCTATTAAGCTCTGTGCAGAATCGGCAGGTGCTGAGGTTGTATATGCTGCAACCGAATGCTTTGTCTGAACAAGCGCAGGAGCAATGGACTTGGAAAACCAAAAGCGAGTCAAAGATTTAGCTGAAAAATACGGTCCTGAGAACGTAATTGTTCTTTTGGGCGGTGCAGAAGCCGAATCTTCAGGTTTAGCCTGCGAAACTGTTACAGTAGGCGACCCGACTTTTGCAGGTCCGTTGGCTGGAGTCTCGTTGGGACTCTTGTGCTATCACGTGGCAGAACCGGAAATTAAGAGCCAAATAGACCCTGCGGTCTATGAAGAGCAGGTAAGCATGATGGAAATGGTTATGGACGTCAATGCTATTATCGCGGAAATTTCGGAATACCGAAATAAAGGCTGCAAATTCCTGTAATGCCTTTCGGAGCTT
>CAJPPE010000126.1 GCA_905372345.1 uncultured Treponema sp.
GGAGAAAAATTTATTATGAAAGAAGAATTTTTAAATCCCAAGATGGATTGGGTATTCAAGTTGATGTTTTCTGAAGGAAAAAATGGTAACAAGGCTCTTATAAGCTTTTTAAATGCTTTTTTGGAAGATTCTTACGGTAAAATCAAAAAAGCGGATATTTTAAATACAGAGCTTATCCGTGAGACTCCTAATGGAGAGACTTATCATCTTGATTTTTTAATTAAAACGGACACAGGCCTTATTATAGACCTTGAGATGCAGCAGTTTTGGAAAGCAAACTATCCTAGACGCAGTCAAATGTATCTTTTGCGTTTGGCTTCCCGTTTTTTGAAATTGGAATCAAAAAAAGATGACCCTTTTTATGCCGTAAGTATTTCGGTTTTCGGTTGTAATGTTCCTAAAAATGCAAAACTTGTAAAAATGTCTGAAAATTCCGTTATTCAATACATTTACATTGAATTAAATGAGTTAATAGGTTATACTATAAAAAAGAGCCTAGAAGATTACACCTTAAAAGATTTTTGGATAAGGTTTTTGACTACTTATGAACAAGACAAAAAGAGCGGTGTGCTGAAAAAATTATGTGAATTAGAGGAGGGTATCAGGATGGCAGAAGAAACAATTCTTAGGGTAACTGAAGAAGAAAGACGTATAGCTAGAGAATTATCTAGGGAGAAATATCAGATGCTCTTAGAAGCTGAAAGAGGTGATGCTAGAAGGGAAGGTCGTGCAGAGGGATTTGCTGATGGTGAGTATCAGGCAAAACTGGATATGGCAAAATTGATGAAGACTATGAATTACTCCCTAGATGATATTCATAAAATTACAGGCCTTGCTATTCAGGAAATCAAAGAGTTTTAAGAGTTAAGAGTTGTATTAATTTAAACTTTCTGAATCTTACTCCCTTTCTACCATCATATAAAGCAGGGCGTTTATGATAGAGGCGGCGACATTGCTTCCGCCCTTGGTGCCTACGGTAGAGATTTGGGGAAAGAGGCTTGAACGCAGGGCTTCTTTTGATTCGGCGGCTCCTACAAAGCCGACAGGAACGCCGATTATAAATTCGGGGGAAACTTTTTTTTCTTCGCAGAGTTCCAAGAGCCTAAAAAGAGCCGTCGGGGCATTGCCTATGACAAAGGCTTTGGCTCCTTCTTGGACTGCAAGGTCTATGGCTGCCGAAGAGCGTGTAATTCCGTTTTCCTTGGACATCTTAAAAACCCTCTCGTCATCAATCAAGCATAAAAGTTTATTTTCGGTTTTTGAGAGGGCGGGTTTATTGATGCCTGTCAGCACCATCTTGGTATCTGTAAAAATAGTTATGCCCTTTTGAAGAGCCCTTTTAGCCGATTCTATAAAATTATTTTGAAAAACGATTATCTTTCGGTACTCTACATCACCAGTAGTGTGAATCATCCTCTTGGCTATAATTTTTTCTTCTTCCGTAAAAGCAACATCCTTTATGCTTTCTTCAATTATATCCATGCTCTTGTTTTCTATTTCCATAGGTTTTTTAATGTACATTGATTTTTTCCTTTAAGATGCTTTTGGGATATTTATAAACTGAACCGCAGTTATGGCAATAAAGCTCTATTTGCTCAGGGGCGTTTTCGTACATGTCTGCAATTTCTTTTTCAGGTAAGGTAAAAAGTTTATTGCGGAAATTTTCTTCCGAGCAGGGACAATAAAAGTCTATCTTTCTTTCGATTAAAACTTGAGGATTACAGTCACGGAAAAGGCCGAAGATGACATCTTCTCTGTCTCCGCCTTCCGCAAACCATTGGCCGATCGAGGGGCAGGCTGCAAAGGCTCTTTCCGCCTTTTCTATCAGGGTATCTTCGGCTCCCGGCATTAGTTGAATATACATTCCGCCCGCCCCGATGATTCTTCCTTCCTTGTCGAATTGGATGCCCGTATTAAAGCCCGTTACCGTCTGCTCGGATTGTAAAAAATATTCGGATAGGTCAAGGGCTATGTTTTTGTGTTTTATTTCTACGATTCCGGTTAAGGGTTCCCTAGCACCTTCAGGGAAGCGGATAACCGAGATTTTTCCTTCCCCGAAAAGAGGTTTTAGGTCCCATGTTTCTAATGGAGTATCCGGCCTTATGGGGTCTTCCAAAAGATAGCCCCTTACAAAACCTTCGCTGAAGGCTTCGACACTAAAACCTACAAGGGGGCCTTGGGTATCACATCTAAATATGATTCTGTCTCTTCCTTTCATTGTCGGAATTAAGAGTGCCCCGCAAAGGGATGCATGGCCGAGGGCTAGGCTTTCTAAAATACCTAAATTGTGCTGTACCCTCATCTTATTTACAAAACGGGTTCCATGAAAAAAAGCTCCGCGGATTTGGCCTTCGCCGAGCATAAAGACCGTCATTCCGTCTTCGTGCATGGTTTTAAATTTTTCGATTAAGACGGGATCGGTTATCGGTTTATCTATCATAGGCGGATTATACCAGAGTTTTGGCTTTTGTACAAGGATTGACACCTTCCCTTTTTTTGTATAAAATATCCTGCTTTTGTATATTTTAAATGTTTTTAAGGAAGAAATTATGTCAAACGAAAAGAAATTATTACATTGGGCGGATCAGACTGCCGAAAAAATCATAAGAGAGAGGGGAGACCTCGATGTTTATACCTGCGCGTCCGGTATTACGCCTTCGGGAACCGTTCATGTAGGAAATTTCCGCGAAATTATTTCCGTCGATTTGGTTGTGCGGGCATTGCGCTCCCGCGGAAAAAATGTGCGCTTTATTTATTCTTGGGACGACTATGATGTATTCCGAAAGGTTCCCGCAAATATGCCCAAGCCCGAAATGTTGGAAAAATACCTCCGCTATCCGATTACGATGGTTCCCGATACATTTGAGAGAGATGAAAATTATGCCCGCCATCACGAGCATGATGTAGAAGCCGTATTGCCCCGCGTCGGCATTCACCCCGAATATCTTTATCAGGCCGAACGCTATCAAAAAGGAATGTATGCAGCCGGCATGAAAAAAGCCTTGGATAACAGGGAAGAGCTTAAAGACATTTTAAATACTTATCGAGATGAGTCGCATAAAATTAGCGAAGAATACTGGCCCGTTTCAGTTTTTTGTACAGCCTGTAATAAGGACACGACAAAGATAGAATCATGGGACAATGACTGGACGCTTAAATATTCTTGCGAATGCGGGCATTGTGAAGCCGTGGATCTGCGTAAGGCAAAATCTGTAAAGCTGGGCTGGAGGGTTGACTGGCCCATGCGCTGGGCTTTTGAAAAAACCGTTTTTGAGCCGGCCGGAAAGGATCATCATTCACAAGGCGGGTCCTTTGATACGGCGAGCTTGGTTTCAGACCGCATTTATAATTGGCCTGCTCCCGTAAGTTTCCGATATGATTTTATCGGTTTAAAGGGTGTGCCCGGAAAGATGGCCTCTTCTAAGGGAAAGGTTGTAAGCCTTGCAGAAGTACTTGAAGTTTATCAGCCCGAAGTTGCCCGCTATCTTTTTGCGGGTACAAGGCCCAACACCGAATTCGTTATCAGCTTTGACCTTGATGTAATTAAGATTTACGAGGACTATGACAAAACCGAGCGCATTGCGTGGAAGACCGAAAAGGCAAAAAACGATGAGACCTTCGAAAAAGAATATAGAATCTATGAGCTTTCTCAAATAGACGGAATGCCTGAGTGTATTTCCTATCAAATTCCTTTTAGGCATTTATGCAATCTTTTACAGATAAATTCGGGCGATATTGAAGCCGTAATAAAGGGGCTTCCCGATGTAAAGCCTGCTCAAATCGATAGGCTGAGAGCCCGTGCCGAATGTGCATGGAACTGGATCACGGACGGAGGTGCTCCCGAAGAATTTAAGTTTGCTTTAAGAGCTGACGGCTCAAAGGCTGAACTTTCCGAGCCGGAAACAAAGGCGATTAAAACGATAAGGGATTCCCTTTTACCAAAAATGGACGTGATGGATGAAAAGACATTTTCGACAGCCCTTTACGATGCGGCAAAAGAATGCGGCTTGGAGCCCAAGCAAATGTTTGTTGCCGTTTATCAAGCCCTAGTTTCAAAGGATCAGGGCCCTCGTCTAGCCGGCTTTATGAAAACCATCGGCAAAGAAAGACTGGAGAAAATATTTAAAGATTATTAAAGAGCGAAGGCTTTTATTTTTTTGCAAATTATGCTAACATTCTTTCTATGGCTAATGATGATTTGTACACACGCAAGATAGAACCTGCACCCGATAGGCCTGTCCAAAACGGAAAATCGAATTTCGGCACTTTTTCAGGCTGCTTTAAAAAATTCGATATAAAAGGACTTTATCGGGTGTTCGGTAATCTTCCGCTTCCCAGAATAATTACCAATGGGCGGATTTCAGGAACGATGAGGTTTCTATTCTGCGATGATGAGATAATAGGCGAAATAGTATTTTTTTCGTGCTATATTTTCTCCTTTATGGAAACAACTTTTTGGGTTCGTAAAACTCAGCAAAAATATGCCTATCGGCAATACCTGCCGGGCGGCTTTATTCATATTCCTAAGCACATAAAATACAGTGTTACAGCCTGCCGTAAATCATATAGATATGCCCGTATTTTTTCCCGTCTGTCGCACGGAAAACTTCATGCCGACTTTGACTTTTCGGCCCGTGATTCCCGTCCCTCATGCGAAGGCCGTTTGGATCTGGATATTCGGGATAAAGAAGCCTTGGATTTTTCGTGCGTAATTCCCAACTATGTGAGTCGGCGATGTATGGCTATGTACATGCAGACAGGGACGGTAAAGGGCTGGATAAGCTTGGGTTATAACGAAGATATTCAGCTAAAAAAAGAAACGGCCGTGGGAGTTTTTGATGTGAGGAAGTCCTACACAGGTTTTAGGTCAAAGCGCACCCTTGTAAACGGACTCGGCAAGCTGGATGACAAGTCTTTGGTTTTTTATCTTGCAAATTCGATAGCTGCTGACAGCAATAAGTATAATGATAATATGATGCTCTATGACGGGAAGCGTACCCCTCTTCCTCCGGTAAAAATAACCCGACCCTTCGGTATCATGGGAAAATGGATAATACAGGACACCGAAAGCATGGTCGACCTTGTGTTTCTTCCTGTTTCAAAAAATTACAAAAGGGTAAATGCCGCCGTTTTTAGGACGGAGTACAGTACCGTTTACGGTCATTTTGAAGGTACCCTGCTGACGGCTGACGGAGAAGAATTAAAGCTAAAATCTTTTCCCGGCATAGCTAAAAAATACAATCTTAGAATATGATGCTTAAAATAGAAGGGGTTGAAATCGAATGGGCCGAATCAAAGGGGCGGAAGCTAAGACTTACCATATCGCCTAAGACGGCTCTGCCCTGTATCCATGTTCCAAAAAACTATTCTCAAACTAAAGCTTTGGACTTTGTAAAAGAAAACATTGCGTGGATAAAAAAACATCAGGCACGAATAGAAGCAAAGATTTTTAAGAAGAATATAAAAGCCTCATTAAAGGAGGGCTCCACGGTAAGTTTATGGGGAGCCGACTATAAAATCAAAATACTGCGTGCTAAAAAAAATGCAAGCGTCGCAGTCGATGATGATTTTATCTATTTAAAAGAACCTCCCGG
>CAJPPE010000127.1 GCA_905372345.1 uncultured Treponema sp.
TAGAAACACCGATTTAACACCCTACTTCGGAAATCTGGAAAAAAAAGATTTTATCGGAATGTTTTTTAAGTAAAAACTTTCAAGTAAAAAAGCACCGGTTTTTAATCGGTGCTTTTTTTTAATCAATTTATTTTAAATGGCATGCGACAAAATGACCGTTTCCTCGATCTTCAAGGTCGGGACGAGTTTCGGTACAGATGGGCATCTTGTGGGCACATCTTCCGCAAAATACGCAGCCTTTTGGCGGATCAATCGGGCTTGGAACATCTCCGGGGAGAATTATTCTTTCCCTTTTTAGCCCGTATTTCGGAATAGGAATTGCCGAAAGCAGCGCCTTTGTATAAGGATGAATAGGATTTGAAAATATCGATTTATAATCGGTTATTTCGACTATTTTTCCCAAATACATAACGGCAATCCTGTCGCTTATGTGTTTAACTACACTTAAATTGTGGGATATAAACAAATAAGTTAGTCCCAATTCTTTTTGAAGCTCAGCTAAAAGGTTCAAAATTTGAGCCTGAATACTTACATCTAAGGCAGAAACAGGCTCGTCCATAACGATGAATTTAGGCTTTAAAGAAAGAGCTCGGGCAATACCGATACGCTGTCTTCTTCCTCCGTCCAATTCATGAGGATAGGAATCCTCAAGCCTTTCTTCCAATCCTACAATATTCATAACTTCTTTTACCCTTTTTTGTACCTCAGCCTTTGTTTTATAGGCCTTGTTTACATAAAGGTAGTCTGCAATGAGCTCAAAGGTACTTAAGCGAGGGTTTAAAGAAGAATAAGGGTCTTGAAAAACAATCTGCATATCCTGCCTCATAGTCCTCTTATCCTTACGGCTCTTATAGTCAAGAGTATTGTTGCCTTCAAATATTACCTCTCCTGAGGTAGGCTCATGCAATCGTAAGATTGCCCTGCCCGCCGTAGATTTTCCGCAGCCTGACTCGCCTACGAGGCCTAAGGTTTCTCCCTTGTTTATACTGAAACTTATATCGTCTACAGCATGAAGGAGGCCTTTTTTTGTGGTAAAATATTTTTTTAAGTTTTTAACTTCAAGAATCGTACCGCTCATTTTTCACCCCCTTTGTCAAATAAAAAGCATGAAACACAATGGGAATCATCCAAATCGATCATATTGGGAACTTCACATTTACATCTTTCGGTTGCAAACTCGCATCTGGGATGAAATTTACAGCCCGTAGGAAGGTCGACAGGATTGGGAGGAGCACCCTTGATAACATGTAAGCTTTCTTCATCTGCATCCAGTGTCGGAATTGAAGCAAACAAGCCCTTTGTATAAGGATGTTTCGGATCGGTGTAAAGTTTTTCAACGGTACCGTATTCGATAACCGAACCTGCATACATAATTGCAACATGGTCGCAGATTTCGGCAACAATTCCCAAATCATGGGTTATCATAATCATCGAGGTATTGTACTTGTTTTGAAGCTCAATCATAAGTTCCAAAACCTGAGCTTGAATTGTAACGTCCAAAGCCGTTGTAGGCTCATCTGCTATGATTAACATAGGATTGCAGGCAAGAGCCATGGCTATTACAACCCTCTGCTTCATTCCGCCTGAAAATTGGTGAGGGTAATCGTTAACTCTTTCCCGCTTAATTCCTACAGTTTCAAGCATTTGAACGGTTTTTTCTTTTAGTTCTTCTTTTTTTAAGTTTTGATGAAGAGCTAAAACTTCGCCAATCTGCTCGCCTACAGTCATAACAGGGTTTAAAGAAGTCATCGGATCCTGAAATATCATCGAAATTTTGTTTCCGCGTATTTCCTGCATTTCTTTTTCGGTTTTGCTTAAGATATCTTCTCCATCAAAAGAAATTTTACCGCTGACTATTTTTCCCGGAGGGTTAGGTACAAGCCGCATAATTCCGAGAGCCGTAGTAGTTTTTCCGGCACCGGTTTCACCTACGAAGCCTAGAGTTTCACCTTTTCCCAGTTTTAAGTTTAAATTGTTTACGGCTTTTGTTTCCCCTGCTTCGGTTATATAGTAAATACTTAAATCTTCAATGTTTAATAATTCTTCCATAAAAGCCGTCCTTATCGTTTTAGTTTTGGATCAAGAGCATCGCGTAAACCGTCACCCAAAACGTTTAGGGCAAAGATTGTAATAACGATGGCGAGCCCAGGGAACAATGTTAGATGAGAATAGCTTCTTATATAAGCTCTTCCGCCTGAAAGCATAGCCCCCCATTCGGGAGTCGGAGGTTCAAGGCCTAAACCTATAAAACTCAAACCGGCAGCATTTAATATTGCATAGGCAACGCCCAATGTTGCTTGAACAATTATGGGAGCCATACAGTTGGGAATTATGTGTTTAAAGATAATTCTAAAATCGGAAGAGCCCCCAGCCCTAGCCGCTTCGATAAATTCCATATCTACTATGGACATAACAGCCGAACGGACTATTCTGGCATATCCGGGAATTGCAGAAATACCTACCGCAATCATAAGATTCCCAAGCCCCGGGCCTAAAGAAGCAACTATAGCTATTGCAAGCAATATATTCGGAATAGCTTGAAGAACATCAATAAAACGCATTAATATTGTGTCAACCTTACCGCCGAAATAACCTGTAACAGCGCCTATAAAAGCACCTATGACCAAGGCTATTCCTACAGAAATAAAACCTACTTTAAGAGAAATTCTCGCACCGTAAATGACCCTGCTAAGAATATCTCTTCCGAATTCATCTTGTCCGAAAGGATGCTGCAATGATGGCGGAGCAAACTGACTGCTTAAATCGGTTTCCGAAAATCCGTATGGAGCTATAAAATCTGCAAAAACTGCAGCGATTGAAAGTGCAATTATTATACAGAGACCAACCATAGCCAGTTTATTTTTTTTCATTCTATGAAAAATTCCGGCAAAACCATGAGGTGTTCTTTTCTTTAATTTTTTTATATTTTCCATTTATATTCCTCCTATGTATATTGTGTTTTAAGCCGAGGATCAACATAGGTATAAAGTATATCAACGACTAAATTAACTACTGCAAATGCTACAGCAACAAATAAAACACAGCCTAAAACTACAGGAGCGTCTCTTAATTTAATGGAGTCAATCATAAGGCGTCCTATTCCGGGAATGGAAAATATAATTTCAGTCATAACGGCACCGCCCATGAGTTGTCCAAATTGGATACCTACCACAGTAATTACAGGTATCAAAGAATTTCCAAGGGCATGTTTAAAAACAACAATTTTTTCTTTTTGTCCCTTAGCCCTAGCCGTCCTGATATAATCTTGACGGATTGTTTCAAGCATACTTGAGCGGGTCATTCTGGTTAAAACAGCAACTGATTGAGCTCCTAAAGCAAGAGCAGGCAGTATGATATGTTTAAAACTTGAAAATCCTGATGAAGGCAGCCAAGCCAGTTTAACTGAAAATAATAAAATCATCAATAATCCAAGCCAAAATACCGGCATTGATAGTCCTATTAGGGCAAATACCATTGTGATATGATCAAAAACAGAATATTGTTTAATTGCAGAAACTATTCCGAGAGGGATTCCAAAAATAATTGAAACAAGAGTTGCTGCTATTGCCAATTTTATTGTCGAACCTACTCGTGTACTTATTTCAAGAACTACAGGTTGTTCTGTAATATAAGATTCCCCTAAACTGCCGTAAAAAATAAAATTTTTTAAATATCTTCCAAATTGGACAACAAAAGGATCATCTAATCCCATTTTTTCTCTTAATTTTAGAACTTCTTCAAGAGGAGCGTTTGTTCCTAATTTATTTCTAGCCGGATCTCCCGGTGTAAAATACAACAAGGTAAACACAATAAGTGCAACTCCAAGCATAACCGGAATCAGTAGTAAAATTCTTCTTATTATGTATTTAAACATAATACCTCCATATATTGAAAATAAGGCAGGTTTTCATGATATTATAATTATCAAATACCTATGAAAACCTGCCCGGCACATTATTTCAACATTATGCCATAAACTTAAAAAGAAATCTAATTTTATTATTTACCTTCAGGTTTAACAGTATGCAAGAAATGATAGCCGTACGGTGATAATCTCAAACCGGTAATATGCTTTCGTATACCTACAGCATCTTCTCCGTTATACTGGAAAACAGCAGGCGTAAACTCCATCATTTTTTCCTGTATTTCGGTATATACTGCAGCTCTTTCAGGACTATCAAGCATTCTTCTACCCTTTAAAATAAGAGCATCCAATTCAGGATTATTGCACCATGTATAGTTGGCTCCTCCTCCTATTGCAGAAGAATGGAAACAAGGATAGAAGACCATATCGGGATCAGAAGCATCCGGTGTCCATCCGATTTCAAATATTTCATGTTCACCCTTGCTGAGCATTTCAAGATATTTGCTCCATTCAAGAACTTCAATAGATAAATCAATACCAACTTCTTTGAGCTGCTCTTTCATGATAACAGCCATATCTATACGCTCTTTTCTTTCATTTGTAGAAAGGCGTAATTTAAGACCTTTTTCATATCCTGCTTCTTTGAGTAATCTTTTAGCTTTTTCAACATCTCGAGGTATAGGCTTTAACTTGCTTGCAATTGAATATCTAATTGTAGTTGCAGCAGGACCGGTTGCTGTTCTTCCCAAGCCCTTCCATACGGCTTGTACAATTTGATCCGTATCAATAGCACAAGCAATAGCTTGCCGTAAAAGAACGTTATCAAGAGGGGCTTTACCGCAATTCATACCCATATATTGGGTCATATAATTATAACTTCTAATTAAAGCTATATCGTTATTTCCGGTAAATCTGTCCAAATCATTGGGAGAAACATCATATACGATATCAGCTCCGCCCGATTCAAGCTCGATAATTCTGTTTGTAGGTTCAGGGATAATTCTAAATTCAAGGTATTTATAATATGGTTTATTACCCTGATATTCTTCGTACCTTTCAAATTTAACTTTGTCGGATTTTGTGTGGCTTACAAATTTATAAGGGCCTGTTCCAATCGGACTATTCTTATATTTATCGCCTGCGGCTTCTACAGCTTGTTTGTTTAATATATGACCGCCTGTATGGCACAAAGCTGTTACTATACCTGCATAGGGATTTTTCATTGAGAATTGAACTGTATATTTATCTACAGCCTTAATGCTGTCGGCATCAATATCCGAAAAGATGTGTGCAACGTTTGGTGCAACAACAGCTCTCTTATAACTGAAAACAACATCTTCAGCAGTCAATTCTTCACCATTATGAAATTTAACACCTTTTCTTAAATGGAATGTGTAATTCATTCCGTCATCCGAAATATCCCACTTTTCAGCTAACATCGGCATAACCATACCATCAGGTGATAAATAGACAAGTCCTTCATACATTTGCTTCATAGCATTTGAAGAATAAACATCATTTTGAGCTACGGGATCCATGCTGATTATATCACTTGACATAGCAACAATCAGAGTCTGTGATCTAAGATCATTAGCTTCACCGCCTCCGCAAGAAATGATGAATGATGAAAGCACCACCATCAAAATAAAAATACCAAAAACCTTTTTCATTAATACACC
>CAJPPE010000128.1 GCA_905372345.1 uncultured Treponema sp.
ATTATAAGTTTTGCGGATTACTCTTATAATAAATTCTGTTTTTAACTTGAAAAATCAGTCTAAATATAGTATCACACAACCCGGAAAGAGGAGGAGGATAATTATGGATGTATATTTGATTATTGGTGAATATGCCACCGGTAAATCGTCATTAATGCGCTGCTTAACTGGAAGTAAGCAGATGGAAGTAAAGGAGCTTAAGATGCTTAAGCAAAATGTCATTAATGCCTATGTGTTTGTACGATCTGCACAGGAAAAAGGTATGCAGCCGCAAGATGTTATTAATGAGGTTATACAGAATCCTCAAAAGCCGAATGCGGTAGTAGCAACTTTGCGCAGGAAGGCTGTAAATAAGTGTCTTGATGCAATTAGCTATATTACCGCATTTCAAAATGCCGGTTGGAATGTGCAAAAGACCGTGCTGTTAGATTTTCAGGCAAATAGTCCGGCATATATAAATCCTTATATGTTATCTAATGTAAATCAACAGCCAATAAACGTTCCTGCGCAACAAATACGTACGCATTTTGCATTTGTGTAGTAAAGGACTATGCTCAAATTCATTATACTCAGATATAAGTCTTGAAAGAGGATGAACTTTAGCTTGATACTCTTGGAGATAGAAAAACGGCACTCTTTGTTATTATCTCGGATACCGATGAAGCTCATTGCAACGATCTGTTCCAGAGAAATTTCAACAAGTATCATACTTCAGGCACAATCTCAGCTAAAGGCAATCTACAAGGATAATGCCGATACAATTGTTGGTAACTGTGATAGTACCCTATTTTTAGGTGGAAAGGAGAAAACTACACTAAAAGAGCTTTCCGAAACACTTGGTAAAGAAACTATTGACCTTTACAACACATCGGAAACAAGGAGTAATCAAAAGAGTTTCGGCTTAAATTATCAAAAGACAGGTAAAGAACTTATGAGTCAAGATGAGATAACAGTTATGGATGGTGGTAAATGTATCTTTCAGCTTAGAGGCGTAAGACCTTTTCTATCAGACAAATTCGATATTACAAAACATAAGAATTATAAGCTCCTTGAAGACTATGATAAGAGGAATGTATTTGATATTGAGGAATATATTAAACGAAAAGGTAAAGCTAAGATGAATGGCAATACAGTGATTACAAGATTGTAATATTTTCTGTTATAGCTATACAGGAGAGGGTCTATTTGGTATAATAAAGTTTGATAAATCAGGATTTGTAGGAGAAACGCAAGATATGCAACTGTGATATAATGTTCGGTGTGCAAAAGTGTGAATTTTATTAAAAAAAGGAGAGTATTCATGGGATTTACAATAGTACTTTTGAGTTTTGGATTTCTTGCATTACTGCTTTTTTTATTGACAATCTATATCTATTTGAGAATTGTGATAGCTATAGGAACAGACACAGATTTGCCAAGATGGATTTATTTGATTGGATCAAGCCTTAAAGGAAGATTCAGTAGCAGGCAATTTGATTATGTTACTGATTCGACAGCATTGAAAGAGGCTACCTTATTCATTTTGAATTTTGTTTTGGCAAATATTGTTGTTTTCGGCGCAATATATTACAGAACACATCACTTTTCAAAAGCGCTTTATATGTGTTTGAAGGCTGAGTTTTCTATTGTTATTGTAGTACTAATACTAAGTCATGTTATAAAACTGATTATTGTATTGTCTCATCGCTCGAATAAACCGATGTATTTTTATGCTTCATCAAATGCTATAGTTGCGAGTATGTTTTTTGCATGTTTTGCCTTCATGTTATTCTTCTCTTTGACCGGTTTTCCGTCAGATCCAATCGAAGTTCAAGTAGATAAAACGAATGTCATTGTTGGGGAAACAAAGGCATCTGAGCTTTTGTCCGAAGGGTTCACATTTTATGAAAAAACTGCTGATAGCGAGATTGTCAATGAACGAAATGATCATTTTTATTACGGCAAGCTTTTAGAAATTTTTCGTGATGGTAAGTCTTATGGTTTTGTGAGTGTTACGCCTACAGGGAAGGATTCAGATAGCTTAAAGAATTGCGTTATCACATACTATGAGATTGACGCTGATAGTAAGCAATTATCCGAGGTTACCTTTAATCATACTGACTTATCTCAACTTACAATCCAAGATTTTAAAACAAGGGATATAAAGGATATTTTTTCGTTAAATCCCGTAGATTCTGAAGAAATAAAAAATGATACTCTCTTCATTCTTAAGATGCAAACTACGGATTATGTGCTATGGAAAAGATATAGAATCGAGGCTAATTTTAATGAGGATGGAACTGCATATCGTTACGGTGCAAGAGCACAACATGTACAATGGGAGTAAATTTTTATAACACAAAAGGGGAGTAAACTTTTCAAGTATACTCCCCTAATTTATCTTTTGTTATTTCAAATTGTCATTTGCTTGTTTTTGAACGATAGCCTCTATAAGAGGATGTTCATTTATGATGTATAGCAGAAATATGATTTCGCACTTGAAATGTATTTCATTCTATTCTTTTCATCATCACATTGTAATAGTGTAATGATGGAGGATTTGAAATATCTCAATTTATTGGTGAGACTTTCTTTTATCACACACTTTGTTTCACTTGTGTATCCATTAAATTTTCTCAGTTATCTTTTCAATCAACTCTGTAATATTCTTTGAAACATATACAATTTCATCAGGATCATGGATGTAACAGATTACTTGTCCTTTCTTTCCCTCTGTATCCGGATCAAAATCAAGCATTAGGTAACAGCTGTCGCAGTATTGTGCAAACGGAATCCATCTCTTGTTGAACAGGTATGGTTTGATTCTGTTATCTTGCATATTATCGATATCTTGAGATGAAAAATACTTCGGAAAATTTGATAACAAGGCATTTTTGTTTTGAAAATATGTCTTGCATTTTTTTATTTCCGTTAAGCTCATCAAACAAAAGCACATATCAGAAGTTCCTATCATGGATGGAAGAATGCACATAAATCTACTTCCGTCTTTGTATTGATAAAGTGTCTTAAAATCTTCCGGTAAACAAATGGAAAACTCCTCTTCAAATTTGAGCAAATCATGTTCTGAAGCACCGGCTATTGATTCATATTCCTGAAAATATTCTTCTTCAATCGGATCATCCAATCCCCATTCTTCAAAATTTTCGCATACATATGTTTCAATTTTCTTGATGTTATCAATCAGTTCCATTTTATTACAACTCCTTATGATACTGTTGTCTATGTTTTTTGCAGTATCATGCACTGTTACAGACAGTTTAATGTTGTTTCAAATGCTATTGATACAATTAGCCGTTATTTGTTTGAACGACCTTATATCATCATTGCGAATTATTATCATAAAATTGGACATCCGTAAGTTCTAATGTTTCAGTATTTTCATAACTGCATTTTTCTTTGATAAGATGATTGGAAACTTCAAAAAGTTTTTTATCCGAAACCATTTCGGTATTTATGCCGAATAATTCAGTATCTGATATTTTATCTGCTCGAGTTTCTTTAATGCTTTCTTCATCTGTTTTTTTACTCAGCGTTTTATTTTTTAGAAATAAATATTCAATATAATGTTGTACTTCCTGCTGCAATTCTTTTGAAAGCAAATTATATTGATGTAACATTACCTCATTCATGTATGCCTCCGTCTTACAACCATTATATCACATTTTACCGTTTATTTGAACTACTGCACTCTTTATCTCCTGCATATTTGAAAGAATCGATGCCCTTACGCCTGTAATAGGCGGCTTCGTGAAATATCGGAGCAAAATATAAGGAAATTCATTAACTTGCCCGCTAAAAACGGACTTTAGAAATGTTTTTTAAAGTTCCTTTATGTAAATTCATCCCTCACCCTACAAAATCAGCATTGCATCTCCGTAAGAAAAGAATTTATATTTTTCTTCGACGGCATGGCGGTAGGCTTTAAAAATATTTTCTTTTCCTGCAAGGGCGGAAACCAGCATTACAAGGCTCGACTCCGGGGTGTGAAAATTGGTAAAGAGCTTATCTATCAGCTTAAACTTATATGAGGGGTAAATAAAAATATCCGTAGACTGATTGCCCCGTTTTAATTCTTTTCTTGTTTCATCCCATGCGGATTCGAGGGTGCGCACGGTGGTCGTTCCTACAGCTATGATAGGCCTTCCTTCCTTCTTGGCTTTTTCAACAGCCTGAGCCGTTTTTTCCGAAATAAAAAAATGCTCGGTGTGCATTTTATGGTCTTCTATTTTTTCAGCCCGTACGGGAAGAAAGGTGCCGAGTCCTACATGGAGGGTTACATATTCAATATCGATTCCCTTATCCCTTATTTTTGAAAGCACTTCTTGTGTAAAGTGGAGGCCTGCAGTGGGAGCCGCAATCGAGCCGTAGATTTCTGCATAGACGGTCTGATAGCGGTCTGCATCTTCTTGGGTATCTTTTCGGTGAATGTAGGGAGGCAGGGGCATGTGCCCGTATTTATAGAGCCATTCATCATCGATAACTCTATTGAATTTCATACAGCGGAATTCGCTTTCGAGAGGTATCTCGGACTCGATTATTTCAGCCTCAGTTCCGTCTTCAAATAAAAAGGTCTTCCCGGGTTTTTGGCGTTTTGCTTTTTTTGCCATAACCTGCCAAAGGGAACCGTCCGAGTCCTTCATAGGATTAATCAGTAAAAATTCGCATACTGCATTTGTCTTGCTTTTTGCATAAATGCGGGCATGACGCACCTTCGAGTTATTAAAAACCATCAGGGCATTTTTTGGAAGAATTTCAGGCAGCTCCTTAAAAAGCCGGTCTTCAAGTTTTCCGCTTTGTTTGTCTAAAATTAAAAGCCTGTCGCCGCCTCTTTTTTCGGAGGGCGATTGAGCTATCAGCTCTTCCGGCAAGTCAAAGTTAAATTCTTTTGTAAGCATAGTTTTCCATCAAAATAAGTGTTGTTAGTTTGTTTGTTCACCAAACAAGGATAAAATTTTTTTATCCCCGAAGAGTTTTGCATAGCCAAGGGCAGACATACCTAAGCCGTCCTTGATATTATAATCGGCCCCGTGCTTTACAAGCATTTCCACAACATCGGCTTCATGACGGCCTACCGAAAGAATCAGGGCTGTTTGTCCGTCCTTGCTTTGAATATTGGTATCGGCTTTTTTTTCGAGGAGGGCTTGTACCGCTTCAATGTATCCGACTTGAGCCGCATCCATCAGGGCCGTGTAGTTTCTGTCTTCGGCACAAAGGTTTATTGCCGCCCCTTTTTCAAGCAGGAGTTCAAGCGTTTCCAAACATTTGTTTCTTACGGCAAGGGATAAAACCGGCGTTCCTAGGGAATCTTTTTGCGAAGGGTCAAAGCCTGCATCGATAAAAAGTTCTACGATTTCTTTTTCGTTATTTTTAACTGCACGCACATAATTCGGAATAAAAAGAGAATAGCCGTTTTCTAAAAGTTTTGCACGGGCCAGCTCTTTAAGCTGATTTTCCGTAAAGCGTTTTTTTTCTACCTCAAAATAGGACTCAAAGGACTTAATTGTCAGCATAACAAAAGAACGCAAAAAGTTCTTAGGCAGTTC
>CAJPPE010000129.1 GCA_905372345.1 uncultured Treponema sp.
TCATAAGGCTTATTTTAGAATAAGATTAAAAAAAAATCAATTGCCGTCAAAACGGATATTATATGCTTTTTTAAAATTTTCAAAGATTGAATCTTTTAATTCTTCCGTATAATTTTTATAAGTTTTTTCATCATAGTTTGAAAGTCCCTCGGATTGCGCCCTTAATTCTGCAAGAACCGAAAACACTTTTTTTATATCTGTGGGAAGTGAAAAATTTTCTTCTTTTAGACTCATGTATGGGGCGTCGGTTTCGGTTAAGATTCTATCCTTTTCTAAAGTTGCCGCCGTTTCAAGCTGAGCTTTTTGTCCTCGGAGCAGGCCCTTGCCGATACAAAAATAGGCATTTACTCCTTTTTTTAGAAATGACCTTGCTTCCGTTACGGAGCCCGCCCATCCGTGAAAGATAACCGCATTTATTTTCTTTAAAGCTTTTACATCATCGAATATGAGGTGCATTCCTTTTCGGCAGTGTACAACTATGGGGAGATCCGATTTTTGGGCAAAACCCAGTTGGGTCTTCCATACTTTTTTTTGAGCTTCTAATGTGCTTTTATAATGTTCGTCAAAGAGGTCAAATCCGCATTCCCCAATGGCAGCTATTTTTTTTTCGGTTAAAAGTTTTTCTAAATATGGTATTTCGTCTTCTATCGGGCATTGAGGATGTATGCCGAAAGAAAGAATAAAATGCTCTGAATTTTCCCTGCATATTTTTTCTTGAATTTCAAAACGGCCGGCTTCATTTGCAGAAGCACAAAAAAATATCTCCTTATCAAAGGTCTTTAAAATCGGACCTTCTGTATTTTGAGAATTTAATTTTTCTATCGTATCTAAAATATGAACATGGGCATCGGTATACATGAAAGTTATTATATCCTAAAGGTATTATTTTGTATACCGAAAATAGTACTATACGGAGGGAAAGTATGAAATTATATTCGATAAAAACTACTCAAGGCGATGCCTCATATTGTACAATTTTGCAAGAAACCGATGCCGGATACATCCTGCGTATTTGTATGGATAAAGAGGGGTATCAAAAGGTAAGTGAAGATTTTATAGAAAAAGATCTTTTTGATATGTGCGTCCGCACAGGCTACATTCACGAGCTTTCGGAAGCAGCTTCCATAGTAGCTTAAGCTTCATTTAATAAGACGGTAATTAAGGCTTGGCCCCGTAATTACCGTCCTTTTCCGTAAAGGTTAGTTATTAACTCTTTCCTGATATTCGTTAGTTTCGGTATTTACGAGAATTTTTTCGCCCTGTTTAATAAATAGGGGAACACGAACTACAAGACCTGTTTCGGTAACTATGGGTTTTGTTGCTCCCGAAACGGTATCTCCCTTTATATAGTTTTCGCTTTGCTCTACAATAAAAATCATCTTTGTGGGAATCCTTACATCGATAGGTTCATTTTCCCAGATGAGAATATCGTATTCATCGCCTTCTCTTAGATAATGTTCTTTGTCGCCTATTGTTTCGGCAGGTACGGAAATGGATTCAAAACTTTCCGTATCCATGAACATAAACTGGTCTCCATCCTTGTACTGATACTGACACTTGTGTGTATCTACTACCGCATCTTCAACGGTGTCTGCCGTTTTGATGGTCTGCATCAAAACAGAACCGTCTCTTAGATTCTTCATTTTAACACGGGCAAAGGCCGCACCCTTTCCGGGGTTGACAAATTCCCTTTCAACAACTAAATAGGGAGTTCCCTTATTGAGCAAAACCGTGCCCTTAGCTATATCTCCGCCTCTAATCATTTTTCACCTCATTTAAATTGTGCGGTATTTTAGCATTTTTGATGTTTTTATGCAAGCAGAGCCCGATTGAAAACTTTCAAAAAATCTGTTATAATCCACCTATTATGGAAGATATTAAAACTACGTGGCAAAAAATTATTGCCGACACCTTAAACGGTATAGCTCCCGAAACATGCGATAAGATTTTACCTGAACAAATAAATATAGAAACTCCTCCTAATCCCGAGATGGGAGATGTGGCCTTTCCTCTTTTTACATTTGCAAAGAGCTTTAAAACCTCTCCGGCAAAAATTGCTTCCGATGTTTGTGCCCGTCTTTTAGAAAACGAGGATATAAAAAAATACGGAATGCCTAAGGCGATCGGCCCTTATTTAAATGTCTTTCTTGCCAAAGGGGATTTAGCCTCGAATGTTTTGGATAAGGTCCTAAAGGAAAAAGAAAACTACGGAAAAACTTCTTCTCTTTCAGGTAAAAGAATTATGATTGAGTTTTCGAGTCCGAATACAAATAAACCCCTCCACCTCGGCCATCTGCGTAATGATGCTTTGGGTGAAAGTATTTCGCGTATTTTAAAATTTTGCGGGGCCGATGTTTTTAAGGTAAACATTATAAACGATCGGGGCGTTCATATCTGTAAGTCCATGATAGCCTATCAAAAATTCGGCGAAGGAAAAACTCCCGAAAGCGAAAATATAAAGTCCGACCGCTTTGTCGGGGACATGTATGTTGCTTTCCATAAATACAGTCAGGAAAATCCCGAAAAGGCAGAGGCTGAAGCAAAGCAGATGCTTTTGGATTGGGAAGCCGGAAAAAACAAGGAACTAATCGGGCTTTGGAAAAAGATGAACGGTTGGGCGATAGAAGGTATTAAGGAAACCTACAAGAGAACAGGCATCTCTTTCGATAAGCTTTATTTTGAAAGCGAAACCTATTTAAAAGGAAAGGATCAGATCTTAAAAGGTTTGGAGGCCGGAGTTTTTTATAAGGAAGAGGACGGTTCCGTTTGGGTTGACCTCGCTCCCATCAAGCTCGACAAAAAAGTATTGCTGCGAAGCGACGGCACTTCTCTTTATATGACGCAAGATATAGGCACGGCAATTTCCCGCCACAAGGATTGGCCCTTTAATCAGATGATCTATGTTGTAGGAAACGAACAGGAATATCACTTTAAGGTTCTTTTTTATGTTTTAAAACAGCTCGGCTTCGAATGGGCCGACGACCTCTATCATCTTTCTTACGGAATGGTAAACCTGCCTGAAGGAAAAATGAAAAGCCGTGAAGGTACGGTTGTGGATGCCGATGACCTTATCAATTCTCTTCAAGATGAGGCCTTAAAAAAGATTGAAGAAAACGGAAGAGAAAAGGAAGTGGGTGACGCAGCAGTTGCAGCCGAGAACATTGCCGTCGGAGCCCTGCATTATTTTCTTTTACAGGTAAGCCCCAAAAAGGATATGCTTTTTAATCCTAAAGAGTCCCTTTCCTTTACCGGAAATACAGGCCCCTATCTTCAATACATGGGAGCCAGAATTTCTTCTATTTTAAGAAAGGCCGAAACAGCCGAAGGCAAAGAAAACTTAAAGAACGGAAAACTCAATGCTTCCCTTTTGACAAATGAATCCGAATGGGAACTGTTAAAGACCTTAGAGGACTTCCCCGAACAGGTTGAACGCTCTGCCTTGCGTAAAGACCCGAGTGCCCTTACGGCCTATCTTTATGAGCTTTCAAAGGCATTCAGCCGCTTCTACCGAGATTGCCCAATTCTTTCAGGTAAAGATGCCGACCTTTCTTATACAAGAATGGAATTGGCAAGGGCTACAAAGATAGTGCTTCAAAATGCAATGAATTTGGTACTCATTCCGTTTATGGAAGTAATGTAAACTTTTTATAAATTATTTTTTTAAAATTACTAAACGATTTATAAAATTATGATAATACTAATGAGAGGAGTGATAAACATTTCAGCAGAAATTCTGCTTCAATGTTTATCCTAGAGTTTTGCACCTATGGTGCAAAACATCTATTTATTTTATGCGGTTTATAAATAAACCGCTTTGAAAAAACTTTTTTCGGGATTTAATAATCCCTGCAAAAAGTTTTTATAGAGGAATGGGTATTATCATGATAAAAAGAATTAAACTAAGAGCTTTGACTTATCTGCGGAATATTTATGCCCGTATAATTTGTCCGCAAGTTTGTTTCTTTTGTGGGGAAGAAACCGAAACAGGTATTCCGCTGTGCAGCAAATGTTTACAAAAAGAAATTACCGAGCCTGTTCTATTCCGGCTTCAAAATCCTGAAAAGTTTTGTTCATCTTGCGGAAAAATTTTGATTTCCGAAAAAGAGTTTTGCACGGACTGCAGGGCTAAATTAAGAGAAAAAGAAAATCTAAGAACAGAAGAAAGGGAAAAGACCGAAAAGGAAGATAGTACAAAACCGCTTTCCGTTCAATCCGATTTTGTGAAAAGGGTTTACACCATCTATCCTTACAAGGGCAGGGGAGGAGAGCTTTTACGCTTATGGAAAAATCAAAACATGAGGGGCTTTGCGGAAATTTATGCTTCTGCCATTGCTTTCTTTATCGAAGGACTGCCTGAACTTCAAAACGTTCCTCTGGTGCCGGTTCCGCCCCGTCCTAAAAAGATTAAAACCAAAGGTTGGGATCAAATAGAAGATTTGTCCCTTTATTTGGAACAGATTTATAATCTTCCAATATTGCGTTGTTTAAAACGAATGGACGGGGCTTCACAAAAAAGTCTTTCCAAAGAAAAACGGGCAAGCAATCTAAAAGGAAAGATTTTTTTAAAAAGGCAAAAATCCTTTTCAAAATCGGAAGATTTAAAAACCGCCTTACCCGAAAAGCTAATAATCTTAGACGATGTTATGACTACGGGAGCAACCCTTAACTTTTGTGCGGCGGCATTAAAAGAGGGAGGCTGCAAAGAAGTGATCGGCCTCTGCCTCTTTTTTGATTAAGCATCCTTTTAAATATCGAACCTCGTTCCGCTTTGTACAAAGCTGAAAAAATTTCCGTTAGGTACCAAGATTATGTGATCCAAAAGTTTGACACCTAAAATTTTTCCGGCCTCGTAAAGGCGTCTTGTCAATTCCATATCTTCGCTTGAAGGTTCCAGATTTCCCGAAGGATGATTATGAGCCGCAATTATTGCAGCAGCCCTGTCTTTCAAAGGGTCTGAATACACTTCACGAGGATGCACTATTGTTCTATTGATAGTACCGACGCTTACAACACGGGTTGCAATAATTTCATTTGCTCCGTTTAACGAAACGCAGATAAAATGCTCCCTATCTCTGTCCGCATAGTGCTGCAAAAGCGGAACTACATCGGTCGGGTGAGAAATCGTGCGGTTCTTGTTGTCATAATACCTCCTTCCCAATTCCAAAGCAGCAAGAACCGTTGAAATCTTTGAATCTCCCATCCCGCGGATAGAACGAAGATAGCCCTCAATTTTTTCGGGTCTTGCTCTATCTATGTGCAGAATAATATCATCGGCCAATTCTTTTACAGGCTTGTCCTTAATGCCTGTCCGTAAAAGAATAGCCACTAAATCAGAGTCGCTTAAGTTTTGAGGCCCGTACTCTAAAAGCCTTTCCCTCATATCGGGTTTATCCGTATTGGACGAATTTTTATAACCTATCATCAATTATATTGTATGTATTATTTGAAAGATTTACTACTTTTTATAAAATTATAATTTTTCGATGACGGCAAGACCTGCTTCTTCGGTTTCGGTGTAGGTACTGCGGTTAAT
>CAJPPE010000130.1 GCA_905372345.1 uncultured Treponema sp.
TTATAAAAAAATTACTTGAATTTATACTAAATTTGCTAAGAAAAAAATCACCATAAAAATTCCCTTGCGTTCTTTGCATCTTTGCAGTTAAATTCAAAATTTACCATTCCCCAAATTTCTTTTTTTTAATTTTACTATTTTTTCACTTTATAACCCTATAATTATATGAAGACAGGTAAGAATAATTTGTTGTTTTAAGGAGAAATGTAATATGAATGATGAACGCAGTGAAGCAAGAAGAGAAGGCTTAGCCGAAGGCTCTCGTCAAGTAAAACTGGAAACGGCAAAGAACTTACTTGATATAGGGCTATCTATAGAAAATATTGCAAAGACAACCGGTTTAAGCTGTGAAGAGATAGAAAAGTTATAATTGATTTAGGGGAGAAAACATATCGTTCCCTTACGGGCTTTTCAAGTCAGAGCAGTGGTTCTCTTATCGATTCACTTCCTGTGCCGGTAACCTTACCGCCCCCAAGCCGGACAAAACTCCAGCTCTGGGGGGGCGGTTTTTTAATTAAAAAATTAATAGTGTTAAGCCTGTTTTTTTAAAGAGCCGTCAGGTTTGTAGAAAATACCTCTAAGTATTAAGGCCAAAGCTCCATCTCCGGTTACGTTACATGCGGTACCGAAGCTGTCTTGAAGAGCAAAGATAGCTATAAGCAAGCCTGTTCCCGTGCTGTCAAAACCTAAAACGCTTAAAACAAGACCCAATGAAGCCATAACAGTTCCGCCATTAAATAAACATCTTGTATCTGTATTGTAAAATTTCTCAAAATGTTTTATAATGTCTTTGGGTGGTATAAATTTTATTATGGAAACATTTGTCGAAGAAGCTTCAACATACGAAAAGTGTATTCAAAAAATTCAAGAAAAGTATGGGCCGAATATAATGGTTACCCGCCGCGAGATAAAAAGAAATGAAGGATTTTTTAGTCTTTTTAATAAAGAAACAATAAGGGTAAGTTTTAATATCCAAAATGAATCTTTTATTCCAAAATTCTCCGGTGATGAAGAAAAACCTGCACAGCCAAAACCTAAATATGCAAAAACTTATTCGCCTCTAAATGTTGAAGAAGAACGCTTAAAGATAATAAAACTGGCCGCATCTCAATCCGAAGAAATGGCCGAAAAGATGATGCCCTATATAGAAAAACTTGAAAATCAAACCGCCTCTCCAATAAAAAGTAATATTGAATCTACCGAGCTTAAAAAACTGGCAGAAACTGTCGGCAGGCTCGCAGAAGAAATAAGGCTAAAAAATTCTCCTTCCCAAGAACATGAAAATATCGTAAAAATTGCAGCTCTTTTGGAAGAAAATGATTTTACCGCTAAGTATATCCGCTCCATAAAAGAAAAAATAGCTAAAAATTTGAGTTTAGCTGAATTAGACGATTTTGAACTTGTGCAAAAAAAAGTTTTGGACTGGATAGCTTCTTCCATACAAATAAAACTTGAAGAAACAAATAATGACGATTCCGCTAAAAAGCAAAAACTTATTGCCTTAGTCGGGCCTACAGGTATAGGCAAGACGACAACCCTTGCAAAACTTGCCGCCTATTATATTCTGGCTGTTTCTAAACTTGAAAAGCGTTCCCTTGATGTGAGGGTTATTACCCTTGACCAATTTAGGATAGGAGCGGCCTTTCAAATAAAAAAATACTGCGAGCACATGGGTATTCCCCTTATCATAGCAACCGACCCATTAGATTTACACAAATATCTCGATCTATATAAGGATTCTGCCGATATTATATGTATAGATACGACGGGGAGAAGTCCGACCGATCCCGAAAAGATACTTGAAATGCAAAAATATTTCGACGAGATAGAGCCGGGCAGGATTGAAACCCATCTTGTAGTAAGTGCTGTAACTAAGGCTGCCGACATAATCGAAATAATAAAGCAATATTCCGTTTTTAATTTTTCGAGCCTTATAGTTACAAAACTCGATGAAACGGCGAATGTAGGCAGTATTATCAGTGTACTGGATGAATACAAGATTCCCGTCGCCTATATAACCGAAGGCCAAACAGTACCCAAGGATTTTGCCAGGGCTTCCAAGTTTGTTTTGTTAAGAAAACTTACAGGGTTCTCTTTGGATTATATCAATGAAAATTTCAATGATGAAATTTCTATAATATGGAGCTAAGATGACGGATCAGGCAGAAGATTTAAAAACATTAATGAAAAATAAAAATAACAGTGATAAGGCTGTGCTTTCAGACCTTCCCCCTAAACGAAAGACTAGGATAATTGCCGTAACCAGCGGAAAGGGCGGTGTCGGGAAAACGAATATTTCAACAAATATGGCTATTGCTTATGCCAAGATGGGAAAAAACGTTATTGTAATCGATGCGGATCTTGGCCTTGCAAACGTAAATGTTATGATGAACATAATCCCGAAATTCAATCTTTATCATGTAATGAAAAAACAAAAGAAAATGTCGGACATCATAATCGATACGGAATATGGAATAAAATTCGTTGCCGGAGCTTCAGGTTTTTCAAAGATTGCAAATATGGAAGAAGCCGAAAGGTCCGATTTTATTAAAGAATTATACACCCTTGCAGAGGCGGATATAATAATAATCGATACCAGTGCAGGTGTTTCCAAAAACGTTCTCAGCTTTGTTGCCGCCGCCGATGAGGTTGTTATTGTTACTACTTCGGAACCTACGGCCATAACCGATGCTTACGGAATTATAAAAATAATAGCAACCGAAGTTGAAAACTATGATTTAAACCTAAAAATGGTCGTAAACCGTGTAAATTCCGCCCTTGAAGGTAAAAAAATAGCCGAGCGTATGATTCAGATTGTTGCTCAGTTTTTAAACCTAAAAGTCGAATATTTGGGCTTTATTTATAATGATCCGGCTGTTGAGCAGGCTGTTTTAAAGCAAAAACCCTTCTTTATATGTGCTCCAACAAGTAAAGCGGCAGGTTGTTTGCGTCACATAGTTGCAAAACTTGAAAAAACCGATTATAATGAATATTCAGGCTTTTCCGGTTTTTTACAAAAACTCTTTGGACGAAAGTGGGAATAAGCTTAAGGTTTTAATTTTAAAAGATAGGAGGTTACCGGAGTTTTGGCAAAATTTAAAATTCCCCTTATATGTGCAGCAAGTGCTTTGACTCTGTCTTTCCTATTGGGGTTAATAAGCGGAGTACGTTTTTCTGCTGTAATCTTGCGTTCGATTATCATCTCTTTGATAAGCGGCAGCTTTGTTTTGGGTGCCCGGATTCTTTTGGAACATTTTGTGCCGGACTTGTTTCAAAGTCTTGCTGCTCAGGAATCGGAAAAAAAAGAAACCGGCAAAAATTTGAATATAAGCATTGATGAACCGGTAGAAATGCCGGTCATAGATGAAGAAATGGCAGATTTAAAATCGGATATGGTAAATGCCGAACCAAAAGCTGAACATTCGATAGCGGATGATGTTAAAGAAGAGAATGCTGTGGACGTAGTTGAAGAAGATTTTGAGAGTATAAAGGATGACTCACAAGCTTCTGCAACAAAAACCGCTGTTCCGAATGGAACTGAAAAAAAACAAGAGAAAAATACTGTAAAAGAATTGGAAGAACTTCCTGATTTGCAGGATTTTATACCTGAAGATGAACCTGAAGCCGCTGATGATCAAATGGACTTTACTCAAAGAGGTACAGCCGCATTTGATGTGTCAACGGATTTAACGGGTTCAGGAATGGATACGAATACTATGGTAAATGCTATTCGTACTGTGCTTAAAAGGGATTCATAAATTAGAAAATAAAAGGTGTGGGTAATGGCAAATACGGATTATGAAAATATACCTGAAGAAGAACTTTGGGCAAAATACAAAAAAACCTCAGATGCTAAAATCAGAGAGTATTTTATTTTAAAGTATGCTCCATTGGTAAAATACGTCGCCGGAAAAGTCGGAATAGGAATGCCTACAAATGTAGAATTTGACGACTTAGTCGGTTACGGTGTTTTTGGGCTTTTGGACGCTATAGAAAAATATGACCTTGATAAAAACGTTAAATTTAATACCTATGCCGTTAATAGAATACGGGGTGCTATATTCGATGAGCTGAGATCTATAGACTGGGTTCCACGCTCGGTACGTCAAAAAAGCCGCGAAATTGAAGAAACAATTGCCGACTTGGAAGCTCGTCTAGGCCGCTCTGCATCAAACGAAGAAATAGCTTATGCAATGGGCTTGGATATGGAAGAGTACAACTCTCTCCTGCTTAAAATCTCTGCAACAAGCGTTATTTCTTTGACCGATTTAAGGTTTTCTAATGATGATTCTGAAGAGTTTTCGGTAGGAGACATAATTGAAGCTCCCTCTTCTTTAAACCCTGATGTAATTGTAGAGCGTGAAGATGTAAGAAGAGTTATATCCGAGGCTCTTAAAGAATTACCTGAGAGAGAAAAAAAAGTTTTAATTATGTACTATTATGAGGACATGACCCTTAGAGAAATAGGAGAAGTCCTTCATGTAACCGAATCCAGAGTTTCTCAGATACACACAAGTGCAAACATAAAATTGCGAGCTAAACTTTCAAATGTTACAAAGGGCATAAAATAGGGGGCATTATGATTAGGCTTAATCAAATACAGGAAAAAATGTCTGAAATGCACGAACTGGATTCCGGGCGTTTTTTTGTTGATATAAGCGGAGAAACCCTCGATGAAGCCCTTGCAAACGCAGCTATACAATTAGGAATGCCCGTTTCATCGATAGACTATGAAATTTTGCAAAAAGGCGCTTCCGGTTTTTTTGCTCTAGTGCAAAAAGAATGGAAGATAAGGGCCTATGAAACCATAAAGGTAAAGAAACAGAAAAATATTGAAGAAGAAAAGCCTGAGGCCGAAGAGACTATTGAAGGCGAGGTAATTATAAATAAAGACGGAATGGGTTATGTATTCTGTGCCGCTGACGGTATTTACTTTAAAGTAACTGCTCCTTCAGGAAGCGGCAATGCTCTCGATATAAAAACTGCAAGAGAAAGATTTAGAGACAGAGCTCTCCCCATTCCTGAAGACGATGTGCTTAATCCCATATTGGAAGAAAAAAGCGGTGAATATGTCAAGGTCGCACCTTATAAACGAATCCCGGGCAATGATGCAGTAATGGCTGTCAACATAAGCGATGACGAAATGAAAGCCTTTCTTTATGTTACTCCGCCGACAGCAGGCGGCGTTGACCTTTCTGCAGATACGATTATCGCATTCTTAAAGAATAACAGAATAATAGTCGGAATTAATGAAGAAAGAGTCAAACAATTTCAAGATTCTCCCGTTTACCGTGAAGATTATTTGGTGGCGGAAGGCATAGCTCCTCAAAACGGTGCCGATGCAAAGATTATTTATAACTTTGAAGTGGATAATACGCAAGCCCGTTTGCAGGAAACCCGATCAGGACAAATCAATTTTAAGGAATTAAACCTTATTCAAAATGTTGTCGAAGGACAGCCTGTAGCTCAAAAAGTTCCGGCTCAAAGAGGAAAGGCGGGAAAAACCGTTACAGGAAAATATCTTGAG
>CAJPPE010000131.1 GCA_905372345.1 uncultured Treponema sp.
ATTGGAATTTATATTATATAATCTTTGAAGAGCCTATTATGGATAAAAAAAAGATTGATTTGTCTGTCAGTTATAGGCAAATGCGGAACCAATCTAATCCTTATTTAGGCAAATTTTAAGGAGGAATAATTATGGATGCTTTAATTTTAACAGGCAAGCCATTATCCTTGGAAGATGTATACTCTGTTGCATACGGTAATCGGCAGGTAAAAATTTCCGATGATGCGGAAGAGCGAGTAAAAAAAGCCCGTCAAATCTTATTCGATATGGCCGCCGAAGGAAAGCCCGTCTACGGTCTTAACCGAGGAGTAGGCTGGAACAAAGACAAAGAATTTGACGAAGATTTTTTTGCAACCTATAACCGAAACCTTTTAAACAGCCATTGTTTAGGTGTAAAACCTTATCATCCCGATGAGCAGGTAAGAGCAATCCTGCTTTTACGCTTAAATAAGGCCCTTACAGGACACACGGGAATTTCCGCAGAGCTTTTACACCATTACAGGGATTTTTTAAATTACGGAATTCATCCGAGAATACCGATGCGCTCTTCCATAGGAGAAGGAGACATAACAACCCTTTCCCACATAGGCCTTGCTTTTATCGGAGAGGAAGATGTTTCTTTTAACGGCGAAATTATGAATTCCAAAAAAGCTATGGAAAAAGCAGGTCTTAAACCTGCAAAGCTGGGCCCCAAGGACGGCTTGAGCATAGTTTCCTGTAATGCGCAAGGGGAAGCGATGACTGCCATTGTCTTAAAAGAAATAGAAGATTTGGTTTATATGTCCAACCTGATATTTTGTTTAAGCCTTGAAGGCCTCAACGGAGTTGTTCAATCATTAAGAGAAGATGTCAATGCCGTAAGGGGAATCAAAGGTCAAATAAAAGCAGCTGAAATGTGCAGAGAATTTTTGAAAGGCAGCTTTTTACATGATCCCGATCCTGAAAGAGCCTTACAAGACCCATTGAGCTTTAGGTGTGCACATTCCGTAAACGGAACAATGTATGATGCAATGGATTATGTCAGAGAGCAATTATTAACCACAATGAATACAACCGATGACAATCCCTGTATCATAATAGACGAACATTCTTCCTTTGTCAGTGCAAATTTTGAAATAACATCTTTGGCAATCGGAGTTGAAATGCTTGCAACAGCTTTAAGCCATTTATCAAAAACTTCATGCTACAGAATGATAAAACTTGCAGACCCGTCTTTTACAAAGCTAAACAGGTTTTTAACGCCTCAAGACGTAAAGACCATTGCTTTCGGTACAATTCAAAAAACCTTCACAATGCTTGACACCCAAAACAGAGGTTTGGCAAATCCGTCATCAATGGACTTTTATTCTTTGGCAGGAACTATTGAAGACCACGCAAGCAATTTACCTTTGGCATGTTATAAAATATTTCAAATGCTTGATAATATACGCTATATTATCGGAATTGAAGCAATGCATGCAGCTCAGGCAATAGACTTGCGCGGAAATAAAAAGTTGGGAGAAGGTACAAAAAAAGCCTATTCTCTTATAAGAGAAGTCTTACCTTTCTACAACGAAGACAGAAATATAAGCCGCGACATTGAAACAATGTACGAGTTTATAAAATCAAAAAAATTATTAAACATCTAAGGAGCAATTTTATGGATGAGAACAAGAAAAAAGAAATACGATGGTCGGTTTTTATTCCGGCATTTTCGTTTGTACTAATTGCCGCTATTATCGGTATAGTAAACAATGAAGCTTTAACAAGTATGTCAAATACATTTTTTGAATGGTCTTTAGAAAGCTTCGGCTGGCTGTATCAAATTACAGTAATGGCCGTATTTATTATTACCTGTGTAATTATGTTTTCAAAACTTGGAAGCGTTAGAATCGGCGGTAAAGATGCAAAACCGAAATATTCTTTCGGAACATGGTTTGCTATGACCCTTACAGGCGGTGTTGCAACAGGAATAGTAACTTGGGGTGTAAACGAGCCCATTATCTATTTGGGAAATGTCTGGGGAGAACTCGATGCATTAGGAATCCAGCCTGGAACGGAAGAAGCAGCCCGCTTTGCAATGGGAAGATGTTTTTATAACTGGACATTTATTCCTTACGCTATTTATGCCCTTGCAGGTATCGTTGTAGCTTACATATATTTTAACAAAAAAGAACAATTAAATGTAACTTCAACCTTGCAGCCACTATTTGGAGACAAAATAAAAAAAGGAGTTGCATCAAGTATTATCGACACCCTTTCAATGCTTGCAATCGCCATAGGTTTATGTACAGCATTGACAATGTGTATAACATTGATAATAACCGGCTTAAATGCTTCATACGGACTATCAAACAATTTGACAATGTTCATTGTAGTAGGTATTTTAATTGTTGCAATGTTTACACTTTCTTCTTATGTAGGTCTTGATAAGGGATTAAAGAAGCTCGCAGGTATTAATGCATACTTCTATTACGGATTGCTTATACTTTTACTCGTGACAGGCCCAACCCTTTATATTTTAAGAAATACGACAGCAGGTATGGCTGAATGGCTTCATAACTTCTGGAGATGGGGCTTGGATCCTATCGATATCGGAGGAGCACCTCTTACCCGTTCTTGGACACTTTTTGACTTTGCATTCTGGGTAGCTTATGCACCCGTAACAGGTATTTTCTTAGGACAAATCTCTTACGGAAGAACTATCAGAGAATGTTTAATTGTAAATCTGGTTCTTCCCGCAGTATTCGGCATCGTTTGGTTCGGTGTATGGGGAAGCACGGCATTAAATATGCAGTTGACAGGTCAAGTCGACTTGGTAGGTGTAATTCAAAATTCAAATGCAGTCATGGGACTGTTTGAATTTATAAAGAACATTCCTCTTGCTGCAATACTTGTACCGGTAAACCTCTTTGTAATTTTGATATCGTTTGTAACCGCAGCCGATGCAACTGCAAACAATGTTGCCTCTATGTGTATCAAAAACATACCTATCGGTTCCGAAGCTCCCAGATATTTAAAAGTTCTTTGGGGCGTTATCATCGGTGTAGTTGCTATCGTTATGGCAGCCTTCGGCGGAGGTGAACAAGGTGTTGCCGGCGTTAAGTCTTTAGCGGCAGCAGGCGGTTTTGTCGTATTATTCATTTTTATTCTACAGGTAGTATCGGCAATCAAAATGTTCTTTGTGGACAAAATCGTAGAGTAAGATAAGACGAGCGGGTCTTCTTTGACCCGCTTTTGTGTATGATAAAGATAATAGAAGAAGCCCACTCCTTAGTTCTAAAAAAGATTCCATTTGTAGCGGCAACAATAATTTTTAAACACGGTTCAGCCCCAAGAGAAGTGGGAGCCACAATGCTCGTTACCAGTGACGGCAGATATGCAGGAACTATAGGCGGGGGAAGCCAAGAGTACGAAGTTTCAAACCATGCGGTCGAATTATTGGAAAAGAAACAGTCCGAAAATGTCAACTATGAAGTTTCAAAAATAACGGCTGCAAATCTTGGAATGGTTTGCGGAGGTTGTAACACCATTCATTATCAATACATCGATGTAACCAATAAAAAAACATTGGAATACTTAGATAAAATAATCGAATCGGTTGAAAATAATGATGTATATTTAGTATACAATATAAAAGAGGACTTAGGAATTTCAATAGAAATAAACGGAAAGCTATATCCTTTTACCTCCGGCAGCAACACATACAAAGAAGAAGACTTATTTAAAACCAAAATAAAAAATCCGATGAAAATTTTTGTTTTCGGCGGAGGACACATAGCAAAAGCTGCTGCAAATTTATTTAAGTTTTTAAATCTTGACGTAACGGTCATAGATGACAGAAAAGACTTTATAACCGAAAAAGATTTTCCCGGCATAAAAAAAATTATTATGGACTTTTCCGAAATTGACTGCATCGATATTCGAAAAAGCGACTATGTTTGTATCATGACCCGCGGCCATCAGCATGACATCACGGTATTGGAAAGCGTCTTAAAAAAAGAGCCTTATTATATAGGCGTTGTCGGAAACAAATACAAAGCTGTTTCTTATAAAGAACATTTTACAAATACCGATTTGGAAAATATCTACAATCAAAAAGTTCACCTTCCTGTCGGTATAAAAATTTCGGCCTTGACTCCTGAAGAAATTGCAGTAAGCATTGCAGGTGAAATAATTCAAAGCTACAGGAATAATAAATAGCTGTTTGTTTTTACAAACTCTCAAAGAGATTACAAGGATAATTATAATGAAAATTTCTGCAATAATATTGGCAAGCGGTTTTTCAAAAAGAATGCCGCAAAATAAATTGAAGCTGTCCATAAACGGAAAACAAATATATCAATACATAGTAGATAACATTTCTCAAATCGAATTTGCAAAAAAAATAATTGTAACAAATGACAAGGAAATTTCACTTTATGCTTCCGAAAGAAAAATCAAGCCGGCACCTAATGAAACTGCACATATCGGAAAATCGGAATCGATAAAAAAGGGAATAAAGGCGTCCGGATCTGCCGATGCTTATATGTTCTTTGTAGCGGATCAGCCTTTTTTAACGGTTCCTACAATAAAAAATCTTATGGAATTCTATTGTAAAAACAAAGATTATATTATTTATCCTAAATACGGGAATGACCGGGGTTCTCCCGTAATCCTCCCTTCTAAATACAAGAACGAATTATTAAACCTTGAAAAAGATAAGGGCGGAGCCTCTTTAATAAATGAGAATAACTCAAAGTTTTTAATCATTGAAAACACAATCGAAGGCTTTGATATCGATGATACTGAAAGCTATGAAAAAATTATTAAGATGGGTATGTAATAAATTTCGTTTTTTGCGGATTTTTACTATATTCTAATAATTTAAAAATTAGTGTATAATGCAGTTTGAGGTTTTATAATGAGAATAAACACAATAATTAACGGCTGTCCGATTGAAGCGGATGTAGATGAAAAAATGAGGCTCATCGATTTTTTAAGAGATGAGCTAAATTTGACGGGAACAAAAGAAGGCTGTTCCGAAGGAGAATGCGGTGCCTGCACCATAATTATGGATAAAAGAGCCGTTACATCCTGTACCGTCTTGGCCGGACAAATAGACGGCTGCGAAATTTTAACCATCGAAGGCCTTGCAAAAAACGGAGAACTTGATATTCTACAAAAAAAATTCATTGAATACGGAGCCGTACAATGCGGATTTTGTACTCCGGGGTTTATAATGAGTGCAAAGGCTCTTATGATGAACAATAAAAATCCCAGCCTCAATGAAATAAAAAGAGCCGTAGAAGGAAACCTCTGCCGATGTACCGGCTATATTAAAATTATTGAAGCCATAGAAGCGGCAATAAAGGAGGTAAATTAATGCTCTATTCTCCTAAGGAAAAAAATGAATTATTAAACCTGCTAAAAAACATAGACGATTCCACTTTTATAATTGCCGGCGGAACGGATTTGGTTATTCACTTAAAAAATAGTAAGCTTACCGATTACAGCATTATCGATATAACAAAAATAAAAGAATTTAAAAC
>CAJPPE010000132.1 GCA_905372345.1 uncultured Treponema sp.
GTATTTAATTGAAATACAGTAGTCATTAATTTTTTTAACTTCATATTTTTTGTACTGGTTATTGTACCAAGGATCTTCGAGGTTGGGAGAACAATAGGATTCCCAACAGAAGATAAAGTCATCTGCTGTACAGGGAACACCGTCAGACCACTTCATATGTTCGTTAAGTTTGTAGTAAACAGTCTGATTGTCGGCACCGAAAGCCCAGTGAGTTGCAGCATAAGGCATATACTCCTGTGTTTCAGCGTTTACATCTAATAAGGTGGCATTAACCCTCATCAAAGGTCTTGTACTTAAGTTTGATTCGGGGCCTACATATCTAAATGTTGTAGGATACTCACTTAAAGAAAGATGTAAGGTTCCGCCCTTCTTTGTATCTTTTGACGATAAGTCTTTCGGATAACTTGTAATCCAAACTACTTCCTCAGGCATACCTGGAACCTTGAGGTCCTTGTCCTCTACAGGCGGTGAAGTAAAGTCGGGTACACCGGCTGCAGTTTCTTCTGCCATAATTGCTTCAGCCTTAGCGATGGGGCCTTTTCCTGCAGCTCCGCCGCCAACTCCGGTACCGCCGCAAGCGATCATTCCGAGAGCAACTGAAACCAAAAGAATTAACATGGTTAATCTTTTTAATGTTTTCATAGAATTCCTCCTAATAAAGAATTACATCTTATTTTTTTATATAATTAACCTAAAAGGCTATTTATATACCGTAAATCTGCGCGGGTCAAAGGCATCCCGCAAGCCTTCACCTATAAAGGTAATCATAACCAAAACAAGTACAAAACCTGCCACAGCCGAAGAAAGAATCCACGGAGCTTCCAAATAAGTGGCCGTTCCGACACTTAAAAGTTCTCCCCAGCTCGGTGTAGGAGGCTGTAAACCGTAACCCAAATAGTCAAGAGAGGTTAAAGCTCCTATATTTCCCGATATAACAAAGGGTAATGATGTAACGATTAGAACTATAACGTTGGGCAAAATGTGTACGGTAATTATTCTCCAAGCACTGGCACCCATGGACTTTGCAGCCAAAATATAGTCTCTTTCTCTTTCTCTATAAGTCATAGCCCTCATACCCCAGGTTTTTCCCGTCCAGCTGAAAGCTATATTTATTAAAACAAACATGGTAAATGTAGGCTTAAATATTGAAGCCAAAATCATAACCATATAAAGGTAGGGTATGCGCTCCCATATTTCTATAAATCTTTGAGAAATCGTATCAAAGGTACCTCCAAAGTAACCCATTGCAATACCGATGATAGTTCCGATAAAGTAGGTTGCTGCAGCTACCAGCAAGGCAAAGGACATAGCAATCCTGTAACCGTAAATAAGACGAGCAAAGATATCCCGCCCGATTCGGTCGGTGCCCAAAATATGGCGTGTCTTAAAAGAAGGAGCAAGGGGATGGAACATCTGTCCCTTATCGCCTTTTGCAAAACGTATAGTTAAAATCTTTCCGTTTCCAAGGTCAATTCTGTTATCCTTTGAACCGACTTTATGCCAAATATAGTCTGAAGCATTTACGGATTCATTCGGGTGAGAGCGTCCCACAGAAATGCCTACCCAATTCTTTGAAGCTGAAGGAAAGTCGGATAAGGGCTGCTTGGGTGAGGCCGAATCGGCAAATTTAATCCAAGTATAGTCTTTTTCTGCCATTTTTATTCCGTTTATAACACCCACCGCTATCCATTTATAGTCTGCAGGGTCATCCATAGGCAATTTTTCCTTAGATGTAACGGCGATACCCATACTGGGAGTTCCATCAAAGGTAAGAGCCAAAGGAGCGGCAGCAGTATCTGCCTCATAGGGGTTATAAGGAATCAGAGGAAGAAGAACCCAGCCTCTTTTTTCGGCCTTAATATGTTTTTTAAACTCTCTGTAATTTAATTCAAGTTCATTTTCGACTCTGAAACCGAAATCTTCGGCCAGAAGAGTCCTGCTATAGGTAGGGAAATAAAGCTTACCGTCAACCCACATCATAATGGGTCTGTTTGAAATAAACAACTCGGCAACAAGGGATAGAACATACAAAATGCTGATAAAAATAAGGGCATATTTAGCCTTTTTAATCTCTCCAAAGCGCTCAAAACGCTTTTTCATAAGGGGGTCTATCCTAAACCTGTTTCTAAATGCTCCCCAATATTCTTTTACAGTATCTAAAAAAGTTTTTGATTTTACATCATCACTCATATTATTCACCTAACCTTATTCGGGGATCTACCACCGAAAGAATAAAATCGCTTAAAATATTACCTATTAAACTCAAAAGAGAGGTCATTACCAAGGAACCCAATACAACCGGATAATCGCGGTCAACAATGGCCCTAAATGAAAGAAGGCCCATGCCGTTTATATTGAATATTTTTTCGATAAGAAAGGCACCTGAAAAGAAAATCGTTATAAGACCGCCCAATCCGGCAGCAATAGGAATAATACTGTTTCTAAAGGCATGTTCCCACATGGCATCCTTAAAGGTTCGGCCCTTTGCAACAGCGGTTTTAATATAATCTGCAGCCATATTTTCCATGAGGTTGTTTTTCATAACCATTGTCGTAACGGCAAATGAACCTATGACATAGGCTATCATTGGCAAGAACATGTGCCAAACATTGTCTACAACTTTTTGGAAAAAATTCATATCCATGTAATTTCGTGAATAAAGTCCGCCCGAGGGGAACCAAGGAAGTGTAAAAGCAAAAATTTGCAATAAAATAATAGCAACAATGTAGCCCGGGAGAGCATAACCTATAAAGATGAATACCGAGGAAACGTTATCAAAAAGGCTTCGGTGTTTTAGGGCTTTTTTGATACCCAAAGGAATACATATAGAATAAATCAAAATAACCGAAATAATACCGAATCTTAAGGATATAGGGAATTTACTTACAATCATCTGAAATACCGGATCGTTATATTTTGTAGAACGTCCCATATCTCCCCTTAAAAGGCTTCCCATCCATTCGAGATAGGCAATCGGCCACGGCTTGTCAAAACCGTAAAAGGCAGCAAGTTCAGCCAAAGCCTCAGCGTTAAGGGGCTGAGAGTCCTGCTTGCTTGAACTTCCGCTTTTGCCTTCTTGGGCCAACATTCTCTGCATAATAGCCCTTTCAATCGGACCTCCGGGAACTATGCGGGTTACTGCAAAGACTACCAATGTTATACCTATAAAAGTAGGAATAATTAGAAGCAATCTTCGTACGAAATAGTTATTCATTATAAAGCTCCATAAAACCAAGATACTAACATACGACACAGCCTAACCGAATTATATCAGGTTGATTATCTTACTAAGAGAGAATGGATGTGCATACTTAGACGTCCGTAATTTTAGCATAATGTTAAAAAAAAGTCTAGAGTTCAGGCAGCATTTTAGCATGGATTTCCAATTATTTATTGATAAAAATGTTGATTTGAAGACTTTAAGCAGGGGTTTTAGCCCTGCTTTCCAGCCTCCAAACCTCATTGATTTTTATAAATTATTCCGCAATATAGCGGGCTGAAGGAGTCCAAACACGGGGTTCAAAGGTTTTGCCTTCGGCTTTTGCCTTAAGCACCTCTTGGCGGATATCTTCATCAATCCACATATAGCCCCAATAATACATAAAGTCGGCATCAATATCTAGCCTTCTGTTACCCCAAGAAGGCATTCTTATCCACTTCCAAGCACCGCATCTCACAAAATCAGTGTAGTAGTTAGGTACAATCAATGCTTCTTCATGAACAAGGCGCTCAATCTTCTTGTTGTTTTCAGCCTTTTCTTCCAAGGGCGGTCCTGACTCTTCAAATGCAAGAAGTTTTTCCATCTCTTCACTCCACCATCCGAAAAAGTTGGTTGTATCTACCATTTCGGCATTAGCCTTTGAGAAGAGTTCCCAATATGAGGGCTCATAATCCGTGCTCAAGCCGCCCCACCAAGCCTGGTGTTTTTTATTAAGAACGGTATTAAAAGCTCCGCTTTCCATCATCTTGAGCTCAATTTCTACACCGGCTTTTTTAGCCTGTTCTTTAAGAATCGACAAGCGCTCTGTGAGACTAGGCCTTGAATACAAAAGTTCAAAAGAAACCCTTTCACCCTTCGAATTCTGTAAAATTCCGTCAGAACCTACAATAGTGTAACCGGCTTCTCCTAGCATGTTTCTTGCCGTATCAGGATTAAAATCGGGTTTTCGGATTGAATGGTCGTTAAAATCTATACCGCCCCATACATTGCCTAAACCGATATTATGACTTCTCTTAAATTCTCCATAAAGAGCCTGATCGATCATGCCCTGAATGTCGATGGCATAATACATAGCCTGCCTAACTTTCTTGTTGCTGAATAAAGGGAACTTGGTATTAAAGAAGATACCCTGAATGCCCTTCAATGGTAAATAGTTAGCAACCCAACGGTCTACATAACCTTTGGTAATGTTTTCGTTTGCAGCACATCTTCTCCATGTTGCAGGAATATTCATATCAAAGTAATCGATTTCACCGTTCCAGAAATATTTTTCAATTATGTCCTGCCCTCCGGTGATAACTTTATATTCGACCTTATCAATATTGCAGCGGTTTTTCCAGTGAGGATATTCATGTCCCCACCAGTCCTTAACTTTTTCAACAACCAGCATTTCGCCCTGAATGCATTTATCGGCATTTACAACATAAGGACCTGTTGTAGGCTCAACCTTCCAGTTATATTCGTTGTACCAGCCGTTTTTAACTTCACCGTTATGGAAGTGCTTGGGTCTGGGACTAAAGTTTGCCTTACCAATAAGAGATACTTGAGGCAGCTTGTCCGATTCCAAGTACTTAATTGAAACACAGTAGTCATTAATTTTTTTAACCTTAAATTTATCGTAATAGTTATTACACCAAGGATCATCAAGATCGCGAGAACATAGAGACTCCCAAGCAAAGACAAAGTCATCTGCCGTACAGGGAACTCCGTCAGACCACTTCATATGCTCATTAAGTTTGTAGTAAACAGTCTGATTGTCTGCACCGAAAGCCCAGTGAGTTGCAGCATAGGGCATAAATTCCTGTGTTTCAGGGTTTACTTCTAAAAAGGTTGCATGAGGATTCATCAAATATGTTGTACTCAAGTTTGATTCAGGTCCTACATATCTAAATGTTGTAGGATATTCATCTAAAGAAAGATGCAATGTCCCGCCCTTCTTTGTATCTTTTGATGATAAGTCTTTCGGATAACTTGTAATCCAAACTACTTCCTCAGGCATACCTGAAACCTTGATGTTCTTATCCTCTACAGACGGTGAGGTAAAATCGGGTACACCGGCTGCAGTTTCTTCTGCCATAATTGCTTCAGTCTTAGCGATGGGCCCCTTTGCAGCAGCTCCGCCGTCAGCTCCGGTACCTCCGCAAGCGATGATACCAAGAGCAACCGAAACCAAAAGAATTAACATAGTTAATCTTTTTAATGTTTTCATAGAATTTCTCCTAATAAAGAATTATCTTATTTTTTATATAATTAACATAAAAA
>CAJPPE010000133.1 GCA_905372345.1 uncultured Treponema sp.
AACATAAAATGCTTCAAATAAAAATGGAATCCCTAAAAAATAGAAGAATCTCGTAAAATATATTAAAATTACAGCAACTAAAAAACCACTAAGCATAACAATAAAACCTTTCCAACCATCCATAATTTTCTCTCTTATATGCGGTACAACATATTCCCTTAATTATTATAACAGTTTTTGACTCATATATCCATAAGAAAAACAAGTTTTTGCCGATATATATAAAGTTACCCAAAAGCTAATTTAAGTAACACTTTACCTATAAAAGTGTTTTACTAAGCAGTTATACCAGCTTTTAAAGGAGCTCAATATGATTTTGTTTAAATTCGGTTTAAAAGCGAAAGTTTTTTTTGTTTTATGCTTTTTTATGATAGGATCGGCGGTTTTTGCCTATGACCCCATGCCCGGAGGGGAAGAAAAGCCCGCGCTGCAATCCCCCTCGGTTGCCGGAGGACAGGCCTCTGTTACGGGAGGACCTTTCGGGGACACTGTGCCGGGCAGTCTTGCCGTAAACCCTGCTTTGGGCGGGGCCGAACAAAGGCCTATTCTCGATGTTTCCTATTTTTTACTTGCAGGTCTCGGCAAAGAAAAAGGTGCCGGTCATGCGGTCAATGCAGGCCTCCTCTACCCCTTTAGATGGGGAAACCTTGCAGGAAGCCTTCACTTTTTAAATTCGGAATTTAATTCCTTAAAACTTGGAACGATGGGAGGCTTGCGCTTTTCATATTCAAAAGATTTAACCGATAAACTTTTAGTAGGAGCCGGAGCCTATGCCGACTTTGGAAAAGACTGGGGTCTAGGGCTCGATATCGGGGCTCTTTATATGTTCGGAGACCTCGGATTTTTAAAAAACTCTAAGCTGGGAGTTTCTATAACGGGACTCGGCAAAACCTATAACCCAAAAGCAACAGGCATAAAGGGCGGAGCTTCAAGCGGCAGCCCTGCAATAGTCACACCGAGGGTAGGCTTTGCTTCAACCCTGGTAGATATTGACGGCTTCCAACTTGGAATGCACGCAGACATCTCAGCTCCCTTTTTCCAAAATCTTATTTTTAATACCGGGCTTCACATGCTCATAGCCGATATGATATCCTTTAAAACAGGCTTTGTCATCAACACGCTCGAAGCAATTCATAAAAAACAAACATTTATCCCCTCCTTCAACATAGGAGTAAATATAAAAATTAAATCTAAAGGATCAAACGATTCCTTCTTAAAGAAAAACGGCTGGGAAGAAAACGAAATCCGCCCCGAATTTGCTGCAAAACCATTCCATAACGGAATTTGGGCCTTAGGCGGAGGCGTAAATGTTCACTTCGGGGTAAAGGACAACGAAGGGCCTAAAATCCAAGCCGAAATGCCCGAAAACGGCACACTGTACTTTTCTCCCAATAATGACGGAGAAAACGATGCAATGGAAATCCCCCTAAAAATTACCGACAAAAGGTATGTAACGGCTTGGAACTGCGAAATAAAGGATGAAAAAGGAAACACTGTCCGCACAATTTCGAACAAAACTCCTTTACGCGAAATGAAAGACGCAGCTTCATTTTTTAAACTTTTAGGAAAATCCAAAGAAAGCGTTGAAGTGCCGGAAACCCTTCGATGGGACGGACGCACCGATTCGGGAGAAATAGCCCCCGACGGAAAATACAGCTTTGTAATAAGAGCCGAAGATGATAATAAAAATAAATCGGAATCTCAAGTTTACACAGCCTATGTGGATAAAACTCCTCCCGCTCTTACATTTAATAAACCTCAAAACCAAGAAGCCCTCATCTTCAGTCCTGACGGGGATGGCAACAAGGATGTCTTTGTTTTCGACAATAAGGGTTCAAATGAAGACCTTTGGACGGCAAGCATAAGCGATGCCCAAGGCAAGGTCGTAAAAAAAATAGAGGTTAAAAATAATGAACTTTCTCCTTTAAGCTGGGACGGAAAAGACGATTCGGGAATTTTTGTGCCCGACGGAGTTTACAGTTATAAAATCGAATCTATCGACAGGGCAAAAAATAAAACCGTATCAAGCCTTTCAAACATCATTGTAGATACCTACAAGCCCTCGATTAACATAAATATAGATAAAAACGCCTTTTCGCCGGTAAGCAGCTCAAACAATAAGATAAGCTTTATTCCTTCTATTCCTATTACCAAGGGGCTTGAAGAATGGAAGATAGAAGTAAAAAATCAAACAGGTACAACCGTAAAAACATATAATGGAACTCCTTCAAAGATAGAAACCAAAAGTTTTGACGGAAAGGACGAAACTGGAAAGCTCTTGCCTGAGGGTACATACAAGGCCTTTATTTCCGCAAGGTATATAAACGGACATAAGCCTTCAACTCAAACACCCTCTTTTACCTTGGACATTACACCGCCCAAGGCTGAAGCAAGTACGAACCAAAAACTATTTTCTCCCGACGGCGACGGAGAACTGGACAGCATTATCTTCACCCACAAGGAAGAAAACCCCGGCTTATGGACGGCGGAAATCTATAAGGCCTCAAGCGGAAATACAATCAGCGGTACGCCGGTTTATACAAACAGTTTCGGCGGTAAACTTCCGGCTCAATTTGAATGGAACGGAAGAAAGTCCGACGGCAGCTTTGCCGAAGACGGTAAGTACATCTATGTATTAAGGGGAATTGATGAGGCTCAAAACGAAGCCCTATCGAATACCGTGCTTGTAGAGCTCAATACCGAAAAAGCTGATATCATTCTCCAATCAAATTATACGGCCTTTTCTCCCAATAATGACAGGGTAAAGGACAGCATGGAATTCTATCCTGTAGTAAAATCAAAAACGGCTGTAAGCTCATTTAGTCTTAACATCAAGGACTCAAAAGGCAAACTTGTTAAAGCCTACAAGGGCAATACTCCTCCAAAGAAAATAACTTGGAACGGAGAACTTGATAAAATTTCCTCTTCAGAAAAAAATGGAACAGCTCCTGACGGCAGCTACTCCGCCGAATTTGAAGTAGAACTCGCAAATAAAAATAAGGCAAAATCCATTATTTCATCGATAACGATAGATACCGTTTATCCTGAAATTCAAATTTCCGCTCCCTATCTGGCCTTTTCTCCTGTTGAAGGAAACAACAAGCCCAACCTTCCCATAGAACAAATATCTTCTTCCGAAAAAGAATGGGTAGGACGCTTTGTCGATTCCAAAAATAAAACGGTAAAAACCCTAAAATGGAAGAACAAGGCCGATAAGTTTATCTGGGAGGCAGATGACGATACGGGCAATAATGCCCCCGATGAAAAATATACCTACATCGCCGAAGCTGAAGACGAAGCAGGAAACAAAACCGTCCAAAAACTTGAAGGCATCATAGTAGACCGCCGTCAAGCCAAGGGCTATATAACCGCCGAACACAAGGTATTTTCTCCTACAGGTAACGGAATAAAGGATGTTCAAAATATTTCGGTACTTACAAACATTGATGCCGAAATAGACAACTGGAATATTCAGATTTCGGATGTAGAAAGCGGCAAGGTTTTTGCCGAATGGACTTCCAAAAAAGACGGAAATCTGCCTAAAAAACTTGTATGGGACGGCAAGAATGGAAACTCTAAAGCTCCCGACGGCAGGTATCTGGCAACCATGTACATAGAGTACAAAAAAGGCGACAAAGTAACGGCCTTTACGGAAGACTTTATCCTTTCAACTCAGGCACCTAAGATCGGAGTCAGCACAAGGCCTAAATATTTCAGCCCCGATAATGACGGAACCGATGATGACCTATACATAAGCCTAAAAGCCGATTCAAAGGCCGGTATCGAAAACTGGAAGTTTGAAATCACCGAACCGGAAGAAAACGGCGGAAAGCTTTTCTGGAAAACAGACGGAAAAGAAAAGATAACTAATGAACTCATCTGGGACGGCCGCTCTCTTTCAGGAGAAACGGTACAGTCTGCAACGGATTATCCTTTTACCTTTACGGTAACCGACAAGGTAGGCCTTACCTCGGTTTACAGGGGCTACATTCCGGTAGATATCCTTGTTATCAGGGACGGGGATAAACTTAAAATAGCCGTACCTTCGATTATATTTAGGGCAAATGCAGCCGACTTTAAAGGGCTCGATCAGGCTATTGTCGATAAGAACAATAATATATTAAAGCGTATTGCCGTTATCCTCAATAAATTCCCCGAATATCAAGTTCAGGTTGAAGGACATGCCAACACTACGACAGGTACCGAAAAAGAAGAAAAAGCGGATCTCCTTCCCTTATCAAAACTAAGGGCGGAGGCAGTCCGCCAATTCCTTATAAAGGAAGGCGTCAGAAGTTCCCGTCTTTCTTCGGTCGGAATGGGAAGCTCCAAGCCCGTTGCCTCCTTTAACGACAGGGACAACTGGTGGAAGAACCGCCGAGTAGAATTTATTTTGATTAAGCAGTAAAACAATAAGGCTGTCCCCCATAAGGGCGGACAGCCTTTTTTAGTGCAAAAATTTTTTAAAAAAACTACACTACCTTACCAAAAAACAAGAACAGCAGTTTTGATAAATTTGTTCTGCCAAAGATTCCATGGATTTACCTAAAATTTCGGAAACTGCGGCATAGGTGTATTCTATTAAAAGAGGAGTATTTATCTTTCCTCTAAAAGGAACAGGGGCTAAATACGGGGCATCAGTTTCAAGCAAGAGCTTATCGGCAGGAATAGCCCTTACAAGCTCTGCAATCCTATCCCTATCGGCCTGCTTTTTAGCGTAGGTTATGTTTCCGGGAAAGGAAATATACCAGCCCCTTTCCAAAAAGGAATAAGCCTCTTTAAGCCCGTAAGAATAGCAGTGGATTATCCCCTTGTGATGCCCTACCTCATCAATACATTTTAGGGTATCTTCGTAAGCATCTCTTGAATGAATGATTACGGAAAGATTTTTTTCTTTTGCAATTTTTAACTGCTCCTTAAAAAGAAACTCCTCCCCTTCTATATCAGTTGTTCCTTTTTCTTCGGAATTTAAATCCGCTCTCCTTTTTTCGGCATCAGGGCCGTTCCAATAACGGTCAAGCCCGCATTCTCCAAGGCCGCAATAAAATGGCTTACCCGGATTAGTTTTTTCCGCTTCGGCTTTTTGTAAAAAAAGAGTGCCGATATCGGTTTTTAGGGCAGAAAGAGCCTTTTCAGGCTCGGCAATGCTTTCGGCATGGGGCCAAAGACCCGCAGCAAAATGCATAAAATCGGGAAAACGCTCAGGCAAATGAACGGTCTCTTGCCCTTGTATTTTATCTTCAAAAATATCCGAAATAAACCTCTGTCTAGGCCCTAGGTCTCCTGGCTCGGTACCTATATCCATGGCAAACCTGAATTTACGTTGCACCATTGTATGTAAAAATGAAGCGTCGCCTTCATTTCGTTTAAAAATCATAAAAAAATGTGCATGAGAGTCGGAAAACATCTTGACCTCCTTGAAAATTTGTGATAGTATACCACATCTGCTGAAGTGGTGGAATAGGTAGACACTAG
>CAJPPE010000134.1 GCA_905372345.1 uncultured Treponema sp.
CCTCGTTAGCACCGCCTTCGACCATCGTAATGCCCTCTTTTGTTCCGGCAACTACGATTTCCATATCGGCCGTTTCAATTTGACTAAAGGTCGGGTTTATAATGTATTCGCCGTTTTTATAGGCAACACGGGCCGCTGCAACGGGGCCGTCAAAGGGTATATCCGAAATATGAACGGCTGCAGAGCTCGCGATAACTGCAAGGATGTCGGGCGGGTTTATCATATCCGTTGAAATACATGTAGGAACAAGCTGAATTTCCCGTCCGAATTCTTTGTTAAACAAGGGGCGCATAGGCCTATCTATAAGACGGGAAACAAGGATTTCCTTATCCTTTGGTCTACCCTCTCTTTTTATAAAGCCTCCGGGGATTTTTCCGGCTGCATAATATTTTTCGTTATAATCAACCGTTAGGGGGACATAGTCTAAACCTTCCTGAGCCTGTCCCGAGGCACAGATTGTAGCTAAAATTGCGGAACCGGCATATTCCGCATAAATAGAACCGTTGGCCTGTTTTGCCAAATAACCGGTTTCTAAAATTAAATCATGTTCGCCGATTTTATAAGTTACTCTTTTTCTCATCATTTTTTCTCTTTGAAAATCTCTTCTTTAAAATTACATTAATTTTAAAACTCAATAAATAAAGATAAAGGCGCAAGGACAAGAATTCAGCCTCCCTGTCCCTGCACCTTATCAAACTACTTTCTAAGGTTAAGTTCTTTAAGAATAGTTCTATAACCTTCAATGTCTGTTCTGCGGTAGTATTTAAGCAAACTGCGTCTATGACCTACCATGCTGATCAAACCTCGTCGGCTGCCTGCATCTTTAGGATGATCCTTGCAGTGGTTTGTCAACTGGTTAATTTTTTCGGTCAATAAGGCAATCTGCACCTTTACATCGCCTGTGTCTTTTTCGCTTGCACCGAATTTTTTTACAATCGATGCTTTTTGTTCTTTAGTAACTGCCATTACTTACTCCTTACAAATAAATTCTATAGTGTCAAAATTATTAAGGTCTTTTAGCTCAAAACCTTTTGAATCCTTTTCAGGAAAACACAAGAGCAGCCCCTCGTCATTTATAAGGCAATGAGCTTCTTGTTCTTGTCTGTCTGTTTTTTGAACCAAGACCCTATACTTCCCGCTTTGCGGAAGAATCTGCGATATATATGCTTTGGGAGCAAAAATGCTGTTTTTGTCCTTTACCTCCCACGGCAAACTTACGAAATCAAATAAAAAAGGATAACCCAAAAGTTCTTTTGCAAGGGAAAAATCCCCTAAACTTACAGCTTCCCTGATAGCACTGGAGCTAATCTTAAGGGAGCCTCGATTTACGGGATCGATGGAATCAAAGCAAAAGCCTTTCTGAGGGGCGATTTCTTTTAAATCGTCAACCCCCAATCCTCGGCGATATCCGCATAAAAAATCGCTGCCTACAGCCAAATACTTCATACGGATAGTCTTTATAAGAATATCAAAGAACGCAGTTCCCTCTATTTTAGCAAAACTTGCGGAAAAGTCAATAAGTACAATGAAATGAAAACCTAATTCCTGAAACTTTTTTAATCTTAGCCTGAGCGATGAAACATCTCCCGAATAAGCCTTATTTTTTACTGCTGCCGGCGAGCGGAAAAAAGTAACAAGCCCCGGAACAAGGGCTTTTTCGGCTGCATAGTTTAAAACCTGCCGTAAAAGCTTATCATGGCCTTTATGGGGGCCGTCAAAACCGCCCACACTAATCGCTGTTTCTTTTCCTTCGGGGAAAAAATCCGAACCCGTCAAAACAGACTGAGCTGCTTCAACCAGAGCCTCCCACGAAATTATCTTAAAATCATCCATTACTACAGAGCGGATTATATCTTTTTTTCTATTTTGTTTCAAGAGGACTTATACTTATTCCGGCTTTTAGGCTTAGATTGGAGTTTGAATATTTTTTTTATTCCTATTGCAAAAGTCTAAAAAGTTTTATAATATAGACATATGAAAAAGACAATTTTAATTACCGGCGCTTCCGGCTCCATGGGCTCTGAAGTATTAAAACAAATTGCCGAAACCGGAAAATATAGCATTACCATAATCTTACGGACAAAAAAAGTCAATATACGGTTAGCTAAATCTTTGCAAAAAAAATATCCGAATATTTTAAAAATTATCTTCGGAGACTTATCAATCTTTGCCGACTGCGAAAGAGCCGTCGAAAATACCGATTATATAATCCATTGTGCAGCGATAATTCCTCCCGTAATAGACCACAATCCCGATGCAGGCTATAAATCAAACTTTTTGGGCACCTTAAATTTGATAAATGCCGTAAAAAAAAGGCCAAAAAAAGACAGAATAAAATTTATTCATATAGGAACGGTCGCCCAATACGGGAACAGAACCTTTAAACATCCATGGATAAGAACAGGGGATCCTTTAATAGGCTCAGCCTTTGACTTTTACGGGGCTACGAAGATTGTGGCTGAACGGGAAGTAATAGAATCGGGCCTAAAATATTGGGTTTCCTTGAGACAGTCGGGAGTTTTATACGATGATATTATGCTTAAAAACATGGATGACGGCCTTATGTTCCACACAGGCTGGAATACTCCAATAGAATGGGCAACAGCCCGCACCTCAGGCCTCATGCTTAAAAACCTCATCGAAAAAGACACAGGCGGCACCTTGCCCGAAGATTTTTGGAAGAAGGTCTACAATATAGGAAACGGAAAAGAAGCACGGGTTACCGGTTACGAAACCCTCGACCGAGGCTTTAAACTTATGGGCAGATCGGCAAAGGAGATTTTTAAACCCCACTGGAATGCGGCCCGCAACTTTCACTGCGGCTGGTTCTATGATTCACGTATTTTAAATGATTATCTTGACTTTCAATATGAAGGCTTTGAGGACTTCTTTAAAAAACTCGATAAAAAGTTTTGGTATTTTAAGCTGGGAAAACCATTTCCGCGTCTTATTAGAAAATTTGCCATAGAACCTCTTTTAAAAACAAGCAATGCTCCTCTTTATTGGGTTAAGAATAATTTTGAAGGCAGAATAAGGGCTTTTTTCGGCTCGAAAGAAGACTTTGAAAAAATCCCTCAAAACTGGAAAGAATATAACCTTTTATCGGAAAACAAAAATCCGAAAACGGGAGAAATGCTGAACTATTCCGAATTAAAAGATGAAAAAAAAGCCGCTTCCCTTTTGCTGAATCACGGCTATGACGAATCCAAAAAAGAAAACGAACTTGATATAAGCGATGTACGGGAGGCAGCCCGTTTTAGGGGCGGCGAATGCTTAAGCACCGAAATGAAAAAGGGCGACCTCTACACTCCTCTTGAATGGAGCTGCGCTTACGGCCATAAATTTAAAGCGAGCCCCTTCCTTGTTCTAAAAACAGGGCACTGGTGCCCCGAATGCGCATGTCCTCCATGGAATTTTGATGAACAGGCAAAGAATGTCCCTTTTTATGCACAAATTTGGTATGACGATCACAGCTCCGATGAAAACAATTTTTATGATAAGGACTGTTTTAGGGATATTTTAGCTTCTAATTCTGCAATCTCCTGAAACGGTTTTTATAAAAAGCCGCGGGCTGTCCGTTTTATAGACATCGTATATTTTCTTTTCGGCGGAAGAGCCGGTAAAATGATTTTTATAATCACCCGAAGATGAATTAAAATCGCATGAAAAGCCGGTTATATCTTTAGGTAAATATATTGAAAAGTCTCCTGAAGTACTGTTAAATGTAGAATCGTTTTTAGGTGCGGATAAAAACCTTAATTTAAAATCTCCCGATACGGAAGTTCCGGTAAACCCGCAAATAAATGCTTCACCTTTTATGTCGCCTGATTTTGTATTAAATTCAAATTGATTTTCAATCTTGGAATTTCTAAAAATCACATCACCACTGACACTTTTAAAATGTAAATTCTTTAGTGTAATGTCATAAATCCTAATATCCGAAGAAGAGCTTTCGATAAATGCACTTATTGTATTTTCAGCCATACCGTTTCCGGTATTCTTTGCAACATATAACTCGGCACTCGGTATGGAGATTTCGATTCTATTCGAATAATTCCAACCGAAAAAAAATCCTTTTTTTTCATTTTTAGAAGCCGTAATAAGGATGTCTTCATTTTCTTTTTTTATTTCGGGAAGTTTTTTATTTTCTTCGATGCCGATAATTTTTACTATAATTTTATCATCGTTACTCGGAATAAATTTTATGTCTTCACTTATAAGCGATGCTTTTATAGAACGTATTTCGTTTATATCAAATTGCATTTCTTTTAACACGGAAGTATGTGGATTAAATTTTCCGTTTATAATGCTGAATCTCATAAAATCTTTATATCCCGACCGATTAAATCTGCGTAATTCATTTGTAAAAAAAGCAATGACTGCAAAAGCCAAACAAAACCACGCAAGTGCCAAAATAATATTTTTTTTCATTTGCTTTCCTCATCTTTATAATTAGACCAAATAATAAGCAGTTTTACGCCTTGCCAAACAGCTATGGCGGCAATAAAAATAAGCCATGAAATATGCCATGCGTGTGTGTAAAAACTTACCGCCAAATAAACGAGCGGAACTAATGTCCAATAAAATTTTTCAAGCGATGTAAAAAAATAGTTTTTATTAGACCCATAATTATCATGCGAAAATATTTTTTCTTCTTTTTTGAAATAAGATTGAACTTCACTTGGAGTACTCATATTTGCATAAATTAAAATGGAGGTTGCAACAGCCGCCATAGAAAGCAGCAGCACAACACCAATATTGGCATAACGAGACGTTGATAGAAAAATAAGCACGGCAGGCGAAAGCATATACAGTGCTACGGCAATCGAGGTAAGAAAGCCTTTGCGTTTGCGTTCTTTATCGATTTTTTCGGTAATCTCTTTATCCGGTAAAACCGTTTTAATAAGTTCATCGACATCTCCAAGTCCTACAATAGCAAACCCGTAAGCCTCATGTTCGGATTTGCCTTCTGCCAGCAATGCTTCAAACCGGTCATTTAAGTTTGCCAAAATTTCGTTCCGCAGCTCAATAGCTTTGCGGCTTTGAGGAACACCTTCAAAAAGAAGCCCTACATAGTTTTTAATTTTCTCGTTCATTACCTTCTCCTCTATTCTCCTATAATTCAAGCAAACCGGAAATAGCAGCGGAAAATTCTTTCCAATCGTTTACATTTTCACGGTACAACTTTTTTCCTGTTTTTGTGATTGAATAATACCGCCTTCGGGCACCCGTATCGCCATCACCCCAATAGGAAGTTAAAAGTCCTGCCGCTTCCAACCGTCTAAAGGCAGTGTACAATGTTGCTTCGGTAAGTTGAAATAAGGATGAACTCTTTTGATGAATTTGTTTATTTATTTCATAACCATAACTGTCCTTAGAATACAGCCGGCCTAAAATAAGCGTATCGGTAAGTCCGCGTAATATCTCCTGTTTGTTTAACATAAGTATATTATAACATAA
>CAJPPE010000135.1 GCA_905372345.1 uncultured Treponema sp.
CTTTTTCTATTTCGATGTCCTTTAAAATTAACTGTAAATCGTTGTAGTTTTTTTCGGCGGCCGCCTTATGGGTTGTGTAGAGCTTTGAGGTCTTTTCTTTTTTTACGGCAATATCAAAAAGTCTTTTTAGGTACGAAAGTTTTTGGCTTGAGGTTTCAGCCATTTCTTTTCTGTTATCGAGTTCGCTGATTATTTCAAGGTATTCCGAAACTTTGTCTTTTAGTTCTTGAATATTTTTTTCGGTTTGAGCAAGTTTTTCGGTATTTTCTTTTTTTTGTAAAGAAAGACCTTTTTTTTCATAAGAGCGTTCTTCTATTTCTTTGTATACCTCGGCAGCCCTTTTGAGGCGGTCAAGACTTTGCTTTAGGGCCGTATTGTTTTCTTTTTCGGCTTCGATTTCTTTTTCTTGCACTTTAAGAGAATCCAAAACTTGGGTTACGGCATTTAAATCCTTTATCTTTTTTTCGATGTCGTCTTTATATTCGGCTATGTTGTTTTTCAGTTTGCTTACGGAATCGGCAAGCACTGCAAGAGAGGCAGCTCTGCGGGCTTTTTCTACAGCTTCTTCCATCAGGCCTATTTCCTCTTTATGGGCATTAAGATTTTCGAGCCTTGTTTTTATTGTTATAAGTTCTTCTTTTTTTTCTTTGAGAACCTTTGCCTGTTCTTTTTCGGAGATTTTTTCCTCGATTTTTTTTGATATTTTGTTATAATTTTTTTTGATAAGTTCTATCTCTTTTTCAAAACTTTCTTTTTTTGAAGGATAGGAATCGGCATCGAATTCTTTGCCGAGGGCTTCAAGGGTATCTTCCGTGTTTTTTATTTTATATGACTCCGCTTTTTCTCTTTCCTTTAGGTTTTCCATTATTTTGGTGTAGCGGTAAATCGGAAAAAGCTCTTCAAGGGTTTCTTTTTTTTGGCTTGAGTTTTCGCGTAAAAAAGCGGCGAATTCGCCTTGAGGGAGGAGGACAATGCGGGCAAATTCTTTTTCGTTTAGGTTTATTATGTTCAATATTTTTTTATCCGTGTCCCTCTTATTTGTAGAGCTTAAATCTTTCCAAGTTTTGCCGTCCCATTGGGCTAGGGCCGATTCTTCAGGAGTTTCGTTTTTCTTTCCCGGGCGTAAAAAAGGAAGCCGTCTAAAAATCCTGTATTTGGCAGGTCCCATAGTAAATACAAGCTCTACCTCGGCCGTTTCAGTTTCGGGGGCAAACTGACTTCTGAGGCTGCGGGTAATTTGGGAGCGGCTCCCCAAAGGCTTTGAATAAAAGGCATAAGAGATTGCATCGAAGATGGTTGTTTTTCCGGCACCGGTTTTTCCGCATACCAAAAAAATAGAATCCATGAGGCTAAAATCTATTGTGTGAGTTCCTCGAAAGGGGCCTATATTGGTTAGTTTTAAAATTTCAGGCTTCAAATTTATTCCTCCGGTAATGTCTTCTTATGTGAACTGCTCCCTGCAAAGGCTTTTGAAAAGCTCCTGCTTTTTTGCGGTTGGTTCTTCGTCTATGGCCTTTTCAAAAAGCATAAAGTTTTCGAAGATGACATCTTCGTCTTCAATATTCTTTTTTAATATATGAATTTGCTCATCTTCTTTTAATTCGGCGGCTACGGCCTCTTGATGCAGGTTTAAAAGATAGGGAAATTTTTGCTGCAAAAGGCTCATCGGGCTTTGAATGATGGCGGAACCTGTGAGTTTTATTTCTAAAAAATCGTCTTTATATGCATCGAATTTGTCCGTATTAAAAAATTCAAAAAAACTGCCCTCTAAACGGCTCATCTTCCGCAATGGGCTAATCGGAATTTTTTCGACCCTTACGGGGAAGCCTTGCGTTTTACAATCTATATCTACGGATAGGACAACCTTTTCGGTTGAACATTCATCAAAGGCGTATGTAAGGGGGGCTCCGGAATAGTACATTCTGTCGGTAACTTTCTGCATTTTGTGTAAGTGCCCCAAGGCCGTATAGGTAAAAAAATCGAATAGAGCGGGCGACACATATTCCGCAGTGCCTAAAAAAGCTCTTTCAGAGGAGGAGCTTTCTCCGTTTAGAGTAAAAATATGGGCTGCCAAAACCGAAGGCATTGAGGTGTCTACAGCTTCTTTTAAGCGGCGGGAGGCTTCTTGAGCCATCTCGGACTGAGATGTCAACTTTAACTCCGAATTTTCTTCGGAAAATGAGCCTAAATGTAAAAAAGGCATTAAAAAAAATTGAACTTTTTCTCCATTTTGTGCTATAATGATAGGCGAGCATAATTTGCCGATGTCTGCAGCAATGTGGATATTACTCGAACTTAAAATTTTGGAGCCGAAGGAAAGCCTTTCGGCGGAGTCATGGTTTCCGGGTATGATAAACACGGCTGTATTGGGACAATCCTTATGGACGGCGGATAAAAATGAATCGAAGAGAGCTATATATTCTGCAGGAGGAATAGAACGGTCGTAGATATCGCCTGCAATAATAAGGGCTGCATAATCGTCTTTTAGAAGAATTTTATGAATATCATCGAGCATTTTTTTCTGTCTTTCTATCTGGGGAGATTCATATAGGCTTTTCCCCAAATGCAGATCGGCGGTATGCAAAATTTTCATACTTCTAATGTATGGGTATTTAAGGATTATGTAAAGGACCTTGGAATGAAAAACTACATAAAAATTGTTTTTGCTTTGTGCGGTATTGCTTTGGCGATAGGGATAGGAGGAGCGGCTTTTTTTATTGCTGCAAAACCTTCGTCGGATTTTCAGCTCAAGACGGATTATCTGCTTGAGTACAGGTTTTATCTTGCAAGTTTAAAAGCGGATATGTATAGAACTGCATGCAAGGATGGGGAATTTTCGGTTCAAAACCTTAAAGCAAGGATAAAAGAAACGGCCAATTCTTTTGAAAATTTAAAAAAACTTTCAGTTGCCGACAAAAACGATTCTAACTTAAGGTTTGCATACAATGATTATGAGAGCTCGAATGATAAACTTTTTAAAAGCATAGAGGCTTGGAGGCAGGAGTTTGAACTTACCGGAGATTCTTCGGCAAAAACCTTTATGCCTGTTTTAAAAGAATTCGATGCCGTACAAAACAGTTTTGAAAGGCTTAAAAAGGAATATAAGGACGGATTTACAAAACAGGAAAAAAGGTCGAAAACTCTTGCCGTATTGCTGATTGTTTTAGCCTGGGGTATAGGCGTATTTTTAACATGGTTTGTTTCTTCGGTTATATACAAACTTTATATAGAAAGAGAAAGGGCCAAAAAAGCAAAGCTTAGGCTCCATGTCGGGCCTAAAACCGAGGGACAGAGGTCTTCTTCCGATAGGCCTGCGGATAAGATATTGTCTGTACAAAGTTCCGCTTCGGTAAGTACCGCTGCGCTAAACACCGCTTCGCCGAACACTTCTTCGATAAGCAACACTTCGGTAAATGTCTCCTCAGTAAGTACCTTTTCAGGCAGTGCCGCTCCGCTAAAAGCTGATTCGATAAGCTCTGCTACTATAAGCAATGCAATGGCCGAGATATCCGACAAAAGTATCCGGCCGCCGGTTATGGGGCAAGGTTCTTATACCGAAACTGCCCATGTCCGCATAGGAGAATCGCCTGTTTCTATAGAAAGTTCACAGGTTTATCTCAAGCTTCAAAACGATTATAAAGAATTAAAAGAAATGTCTGACGAGTTAAACGGCGCTTATAATGAACTGCAAACAAAATATAATGAGCTGGGTTCATCATATAAGGAGCTGCAAGAGTCTTTGAAGCAAGGCGATGAAAAAAAGAGCGAGAAATGCGAAACGGTAAAATTATTTTTGAGCGATATACAGATGGAAGCTGCCGAAGCTCAAGAAGATGCTCAGGCTGCACAGGAACTTGTCGATACCTTTCAGGGCGGGCATAAGCTCTTTAAATCTACTTACGAAAAAATCGTTCATATAAACCAGAGCATTGCGGATATACAGGAAATGGCGGAGGTAATAGCCGGTATTGCCGAACAGACAAAGATGCTTAGTATGAATGCCGCCATTGAAGCCGCCCATGCAGGAGATGCCGGAAAGGGCTTTGCCGTTGTAGCCGAAGAGTTGGGACGCTTGGCCGCAGCTTCGGTTGAAAGCTCTGCCGGCATAGGAAAAACGGTAATTGAGGTAGTAAAAAATATTTCGTTTATGGCAAAGAGCAGCGAGGATCTGGATAAGGCCTTTAACGATATAAACATAAAAACAAATCAGGTCTACACAACCGTTGTGAATTTTTCGGATAGAATGGTACAAACCTTTCAAAAAACAGACAATGTTTTACGGGGGCTTGACACAATTTAACAATAATAGTATTATAGACAGATAGAAAAGTCGTTTTATATGATTTAAATATTGTGGAGGTCTTTTTTTGTGAAAGTTGTATATGATCAAAATCGTCCAATATATTTACAAATAGTTGAAAAAATCAAATGTAAAATTGTATATGGAGAGCTTAAACCCGGTGATAAAATTCCTTCAATGAGCGATATGTCCGTCGAGATGGATGTAAACCCGAATACTATGTTTAGGGTATATAAGCAGCTTGAAAGTGAAGGCATAACGGAATCAAAACGAGGCCTAGGCAGTTTTGTAGTAGAGGAGGCTGATTTGGTAAGAAAATTAACGGAAGAGATGGCTGATCAGATTATCTTGCCGGCTATCGATGGCTTGAGAAATCTGAAGTTTTCTGATGAGCAAATAATTGAGTCTATAAAAGCAAAGCTATAATAATTCTTTTGGAGAAAAAAATGAGTATAATACTTGAAACGGAGCACTTAAAAAAAACATACTTGGGAAAAAAGACTGCTCTTTATGATGTCAGTCTCAAGGTAGAAAGCGGAAGAATCTACGGTCTTTTGGGGCCTAACGGTTCGGGAAAAACAACATTTTTAAAAATAATTGCAGGACTTATAAAACCGACTGCCGGCAATTTTAAGGTATGCGGAAAAGAATTCGGTATGGATACAAAAAAGATTGTAGCCTTTTTGCCGGATAAAAATGTCGTATATCCTTGGATGACTTCGGAAGATGCCATTAATTTCTATGCCGATTTTTTTGAAGATTTTGATAAAAACAAGGCCTTGGAAATGCTTAAATTTATGAAGCTGGAGCCCAAACAGACCGTAAAAACTATGTCGAAAGGTATGATAGAAAAACTTAATTTAAGCCTTACCTTTTCGAGGGCTTCAAAGCTGTATATTTTGGATGAACCGCTGGGCGGCACCGATCCTGTAGCCAGAGAGCAGATTATTAAAACTATAATCAAAACATGGACCGAAGAAAGTGCAATCCTAATAACAACTCATCTGGTATCGGATATAGAGCATGTGTTTAACGATGTAGCCTTTTTAAAAGATGGCGAGATTGTTTTGGAAGGCGATGCTGAAGATTTGCGTACCACAAGAGGCAAATCTATTTATCAAATCTATCTTGATGTTTTTGGAGCATAAAATG
>CAJPPE010000136.1 GCA_905372345.1 uncultured Treponema sp.
TTTGAAATTTCCGCCCTAAAGGATAAGGGCATAAACGAAATTCTTTCCCTCCTCATAGAAATCCTCCCCGAAGGAGAAGCCCTATACCCAGAAGACATCTACACGGATCAGGATGTAGTCTTTAGGATTACGGAGATTATAAGGGAACAGGCCATTCTTCACACAAGGGAAGAAATTCCTCACGCCCTCTATACAGGGGTAGAAGATGCCGAAATGCGTAAAAACGGCAAAGAGCTTTGGGTGAGAGCTTTCCTCTATGTCGAAAAAGAAAGCCAAAAGGCTATGCTAATAGGCAAGGGAGCAGCCGTAATTAAGAGCATAAGGATAAAATCTATGGCCGAACTGCGTAAAATTTTCCCCTACAAGGTTCAATTGGATCTTCAAGTCCGAGTAAATAAAAACTGGCGGCAAAAAGATAATATTATAAAAAAAATCTCGTATTAAAAATTTCTAATGCTTAAAATGCCTTATACCTGTTACCAGCATGGCCATTCCGTGTTTGTTACATTCTTCGATGCTTAAGTCATCACGGATTGAGCCCCCTGGCTGGATTACGGCTTTTATGCCGGCCTTGGCTGCTTCCTCGATTGTGTCGGGAAAGGGGAAAAAAGCATCGGAGGCTAGGACAGAGTTTTTAACTCTTTCGCCGGCTCTTTCGATGGCTTGGCGGGCTGCATCTACCCTGTTGGGCTGACCGCAGCCTATGCCGACGGAACAAAAACCTTTTTGGGGATTTGACAGGTCGATCGGGGCAGCGAGCAAAATGGCATTGGATTTAACCATAGTACAGGCCTTCATAGCAAATTGTAAAAGAGACCTTTCTAAAGGCTCAGCTTTTCTTTCCGCTGCGTCTTTATATTCCGTACCTTCAGGGTCTCCCAAGTCTTTTTCTTGCTTTAAAAAGCCGCCCAAGACAGACTTATATTCATACGGCTCTTTTTCTTGAAGAATGGGAGCTTCGATTAAGCGTAAGTTTTTTTTGCCGGATAAAAGTTCTTTTGCTTCTTCGGTAAAAAGAGGAGCTATGATGCACTCAACAAATAAGGTTCCAAGGGCTTCAACGGAAGCCTTATCGAAGGGACGGTTTAAGGCGATTATACTTCCAAAGGCCGAAACGGGATCGCAGTCGATGGCAGCCCTTAAAGCAAGAGAAACTTCCGAATCAGGGGAAGCGGAGGAAGAGTTTTTTAAAGGTTCTTCATTTATTTCGGCAAGGCCGCAGGGGGTAAGGTGTTTTACCACAACGGCCGCAGGTTTTGTAAACATAGAAACTGCCCTCCACGCAGCGTCGGCATCGAGGATATTGTTATAGGAAAGAGCCTTTCCCTGTAAGACCTTTCCTCCCAAGGGGCCGGACTTAGGCTCGTTTGTATAGAGCCAAGCCTTTTGATGAGGGTTTTCCCCGTAACGCAAATCCTGCCCGGGATAAGCACAGAGGGTAAGAGAGGTCTTTTCTTCCATACCTTCGCTAAGCCGGCTTAGCCCGCTAAGCCAAGAAGTTATTGCAGCATCGTAGCGGGTACAAAGGTCAAAGGCCTTTATTGCCAATCTTTTGCGTAAGGAAAGAGAAATCTCTCCAGTCTTTTCAATTTCGGAAGAAACTTCGTCATAGTCGGCAGGGTTGCAGATAACTGTAACGCGGGAATAGTTTTTTGCGGCAGCCCTTAAAAGAGCTACACCGCCTATGTCTATGTTTTCGATACAATCGCTTTCAGTTGAATCGGGGGAATTAATAGTTTTTTCAAAGGGGTATAGGTTGGCTATTACAATGTCGATGCCGCTAAAGCCGAGCGATTTTAGCTCTGCCCTATCCTCTTCGGTATCGCGGGCTAAAATCCCGCCATGAATCATAGGGTGAAGAGTTTTAACCCTCCCGCCTAAAATTTCAGGAGAAGATGTGTATTCCGAAACTTCTTTTACTTTAATACCGGCCTCTTGTAAGGCCTTAGCCGTTCCTCCTGAGGCAATAAAATCATAACCTGCCGCTTTTAAGCGGGATGCAAAATCCTTTAAACCAGTCTTATCGGAAACCGATGCCAATACCAATCCCATAATCTTCTCTCCATGCTTATCAAACCTTTGATAAAAATTTTAGCGTTTTTATTACAAGGGCATGTTCCGCCTCATGCACCCTTTTTTCAAAATCTTCAAACCTGTCTCCCTTAAAAACCGGAACTTCCTCAGTAAAAATTACAGGCCCCGAATCTACTCCTTCATCCGGGACAAAGTGGGTCATAATCCCGCAGCGTGAGATTTCCCCCTTCATAAAGGCTTCGTACTGCCTTTCGATAGCCGCCAGCCCCGGAAATGTTCCGGGCAGGGCAGGATGAAGATTTATAAGCCTATCCTTAAACGAAGATATAAAGCTGTCAGTTAAAATTCTCATCCAGCCTAATAACAAAACATAATCGGGCTTAAACTCCTTAACCTTTTCGGCAAGGAGAGCATCATATTCATTTCGAGATGAGCCTTTTTTAAAAGGAAGATAAATAGTCTTTATTCCCTCCCTTTCGGCACGGCTGAGGGCAAAAGCTTCTTTTTTGTTTGAAACCACAGCCTCAATCTTATAATCAATGGAGCCGTTTTTTATTCCGTCAATTACGGCTTGAAGATTAGACCCGTTTCCCGAAACCAGCACCGCAAGTTTTTTTTTCATTCCAAATTCCAATTACCCGTTTTTTCCGCAGCAGTGTTTGTATTTTTTTCCGCTGCCGCAGGGACATGGATCGTTCCTTCCGACCTTGGGAACGGTACGCACAACCTGAGCATTTTCAGGACGGCTTCGTGCAGAAAGGGCTGTAGGCCCCATTCCCTGACCTGAACCTGAAAAACTTCCCATTGAGTTGTGCTGGGCATTTCCCTGAATGGAACGCATTTGGCGTGAAGCATGGGCTTCTTCTTCCGTGCTGATTTGAACACGGACAAGACGTGAGGCTATTTCGATTCTTATATCGTCAAGCATGGAATAAAAAATATCGAAGCCTTCAAGTTTGTATTCGGTTAAAGGATTTTTTTGTCCGTAGGAGCGAAGATAAACGGCTTCGCGCAAGGACTCCAAATTTTCAAGATGGTCGAGCCATTTTTTGTCGATAGCCTGCAAGTATTGATAGCGGATAAACATGTTCAGATTTTCTTTACCTGCAAGAGCTTCTTTTTCTTTAAGTTCCTTTGTAAAATGCTCTACAAATTCGTTTATCTCTTCTTCATGATTCTTTTTGTCGATATTTGCAAAATCTTCTTCGGTCAGAGTATAGGAAAACTTTTCTCTAAAGATATCTTTTATAAGCCGGGCTCTTTCTTCTTTTTCGGCCTTTGAGCTTGAACTATACTCATCGAATTTTTCGCTTATAAATTCTTCAAGGGTTGCGTAAATACGCTCGATAAGATTTTCGTCTGCAAGAATTGCATTTCGCTGCTCATAGATAAAGGAGCGCTGTTCGTTCAGTACATCGTCATATTCCAACAAATGTTTTCGAATATCGAAGTTGCGGTTTTCTACCTTTGTCTGAGCCTTTTCGATGCTCTTATTTATCCAAGGATGCTCGATGGGCTCCCCTGCCCTCATTCCTATCTTGGACATAACATTTTTTAAGTTTTCGCCTCCGAAAAGCCTCATCAGGTCATCATCGAGGGAAAGGAAGAATTTGGAGCGTCCCGGATCTCCTTGACGTCCCGAACGGCCTCGAAGCTGATTATCGATTCGGCGGCTTTCATGGCGCTCCGTACCTATTACATAAAGGCCTCCGAGTTCTTTTACCTCATTATAGTCGCTTTGCCATTTTGCATATTCTTCGGCAAGAACTTTTTCATAATAATCGGGATTAGGATTTGTGCCCGTGCGTTTTTTAGCCCTCATTTCGGGACTTCCTCCCAGCTTAATATCCGTACCTCGTCCCGCCATATTGGTGGCTATGGTAACGGAACCCTTTGCTCCGGCTTCTGCAATTATAAGAGCTTCCCTCTCGTGATTTTTGGCATTTAAAACCTCGTGTCTTACACCTCTTTTTGTTAAGAGTTTTGAAATAAGCTCGGATTTTTCGATAGAAACCGTACCTACGAGGACGGGCTGACCACTCTTATAAGCCTCGTTTATTTCGGTACAAAGGGCTTCAAATTTATCGTTTTCGTTTAGGTAGATTACATCGTGTTCATCTTTTCGGGCAACGGGGAGGTTTGTCGGGATAACGACAACATCCAAGTTATAAATCTTTGTAAACTCTACGGCTTCCGTATCTGCCGTACCGGTCATGCCGGAAAGTTTATCGTACATTCTAAAAAAGTTTTGGAATGTAATGGTCGCAAGGGTTCTGTTCCTTTGAGCTATTTTAATATGCTCCTTAGCTTCAATAGCCTGATGGAGCCCGTCCGAATAACGGCGGCCCTCTAAAACACGGCCCGTGAACTCGTCTACTATCTGTACCTGACCGTCTTGAATAACATAGTCCACATCAATATGGAAAAGAATATGAGCCCTTACCGATTGGGTAAAGTAGTGAATATATTCAAAGTTTTCTTCATCAAAGAGGTTTCCGCTTTTGATAAGTCCCTGCTTTTGAAGGATATCCTGAATGTGGAGCATACCTGAATCGGTAAAAGAAACCCTCTTGCTCTTTTCGTCTATCGTATAGTCTCCGATAACCTCTTCTCCCTCAAGCTCATTCGGATATTCGCCCGTCTCGGGATTTTTTTCGACTTCTTTTAATTGACCTATGAGGCGGTCAACCTCAAAAAAGCGCATTGTATCGTCTTCGGCAGCCCCCGAAATAATCAAGGGAGTTCTAGCCTCGTCTATCAAAATAGAGTCGATTTCGTCTACTATTGCAAAAGAAAATTCTCTTTGGGTCTTGTCCTTGAGCCTCATCTGCATATTGTCGCGGAGGTAATCAAAGCCGAACTCGTTATTGGTACCGTAGGTTATATCGCAGTTATATTCTATACGGCGGGCATCGTTTTCCATATTGGAAAGAATAACGCCGACACTTACACTCAGATAAGAATAAACGGGTCTCATCCAATCGGCATCCCGTTCTGCAAGGTAATCGTTTACAGTTACAATATGAACACCCTTCCCTGTAAGGCTGTTTAAGTAGGCGGCGGCAACGCTCATAAGGGTCTTACCTTCACCCGTTTTCATTTCAACAATCTTACCGGAATGAAGAACAAGGGAACCTAAAATCTGAACATCGTAGGGACGCTCTCCCAAGATACGTCTGGCTGCTTCCCGTGCAAGGGCAAAGGCTTCGGGGATAAAAGAATCCAAGGGTTCCCCTTTTTGATAGCGTTCCCTAAACTCATCCGTTTTTGCCTTAAACTCCTCCTCGGAAAGAGAAAGAGCCCAAGCCTCTTTTTCGTTTATTTTGTGTAAAATCGGAAGCATGGCCTTAATATCCCGCTCATGCTTTGAACCGAAAAGAATTTTAATTATAGAATCTAACATAT
>CAJPPE010000137.1 GCA_905372345.1 uncultured Treponema sp.
ATTTTTAAAAATAGAATCCAAAGTTTCAAGGTAGAGCCTTCTCCTAGTAATATCGGGAGCTTTTACATATTCGGCATAAACGGCGTTAAAACGGGCAACATCTCCGTTTGCCTTGTTTATTCTTTCGGAAGCATAGCCCCTCGCTTCTTCAATCATTTTTTGAGCCTCACCCTTTGCCTTAGGAATCTCTTTATTGTAGGCTTCCTTTCCCTCGTTTATGAGCCTATTCATATCTTGAATAGCTATGTTTACATCCTCAAAGGCAGCTTGCACTTCATAGGGTGGAACAATATTTTGTAATTGCACCGACGAAACGGAAATCCCAAGCCCCATCTGCTTATATTTTTCATTCATTTTTTCTTGTGCTAAAACGGCAATACTGTCACGATCCAAGCTGATTATATCCATGATAGCCCTGTCGCCTACCAAGCTGTTGACAACGGATTTTGAAATATCTCTGACGGTTTTATTTCTTTGTTCTTCGTCGACATTAAAAAGCCAAGCCTTAGGATCCATTATTTTATACTGAATAACCCATTCAACATTTATGATGTTTAGGTCTCCCGTAAGCATCGAGGACTCATTAAGCATGGAATTTTGATATTCGCTCCTTTCTCCTGCCTTGGAAGTTCTAAAACCGAATTCTTCCTTTTGAACGGTCTTAACCGGAACCTTATAAACCTGATCTACAAAGGGAATTACAAAATTAAGCCCCGAATCAAGGGTTTTTGTATATTTACCGAAACGGGTAACAACTCCGTTATCTGTTGTAGGAATAACCTTTATTCCCGAAAAAGCTATAAGAGCAATTACGATAAGCATTATTACCGTGCGTAAAGCTCCTAACATCTTTGAAGGATCAACCTTTTTTTGCTTCATTTTTTCCTCCATGAAGAATTTATTTTTTTTGTGCCAATCTAAAAACCTTAAATTTTAGAAGAAACACTCAAGACCTCGGCCCTTTCTTTTTCAAGCTCGGCCAGTTTTAGTTCAAGTTTTGCCTGTTTTTCACGCTTGCAATAAGGGCACTCAAAATGCTCGCCCTCAAGATAGCCATGAACAGGACATATCGAAAACGTCGGTGAAATCGAAAAATAGGGAATACGGTAATTGTTTGCAACAGCCTTAACCAAATCCCTGCAAGATTCCCAATCCTTGATGGCCTCGCCCAAGAATATGTGAAAAACCGTGCCGCCCGTATACTTACGCTGTAAACTTTCTTGATGATCCAAGGCTTCAAAAACATCGGTAGTATAGGCAACGGGAAGCTGGCTTGAGTTGGTGTAATAAGGCTCGGCATCTCCCGAACTTATTATATCGGGGAACTGATTTTTATCGTGGCGAGCCAGTCTGTAAGAAGTACTTTCAGCCGGAGTTGCTTCAAGATTGAATAAGCTGCCGGTTTCTTCTTGGAAGTCGGCAAGACGGTTTCTCATATAGGTTAAGACCTTTTCGGCAAAGGCCTTTCCCCTAGGGCTTACAATATCCTCACCTAAAAAGTTTAGGCAGGACTCGTTCATACCGCAAATTCCTATAGTCGAAAAGTGATTGTTTAAATGATGTAAATACCTCTTTGTATAGGGGAAAAGGCCGCCCTCCAAGAGCTTTTCGATTACCTTCCTCTTCATCTCAAGACTTTGCTTTGCTATGTCCATGAGGTAGTCCAAGCGGTCAAAGTAGTCCTTTTCGGTTTTTGATAGGTAGCCGATTTGAGGCATGTTTATCGTAACTACCCCTATGGAGCCTGTAAACTCATCGGAGCCGAAAAGGCCGCCTCCCCTTTTACGCAATTCTCTTTTATCGAGTTGAAGACGGCAGCACATGGAACGTACATCCCCCGGATTTAGGTCGGAATTTATAAAGTTTTGAAAATAAGGCGTACCGTATCGGGCTGTCATCTCAAAAAGCAGTTTTGCATTCGGACTTGTCCAGTCAAAATCGGAGGTTATATTGTACGTGGGAATGGGATATTGAAAGCCTCGTCCTGCGGCATCTCCTTCAAGCATAAGTTCAATAAAGAGCTTATTTATCATATCCATTTCTTTTTGACAGTCGCCGTAGTTAAAATCCTGTGCTTCGCCCCCGACAACAGCCTTTTGGTTTGCAAGGTCGGGCGGGCATACCCAGTCCAAGGTTATATTCGTAAAGGGAGCCTGAGAACCCCAGCGGCTGGGAGTGTTTACACCGTAAACGAAGCTTTGAAGACATTGTTTTACGCTTGCCTCACTCATATTATCCTTTTTTACAAAGGGAGCCAAATATGTGTCAAAGGAGCTGAAGGCTTGAGCTCCGGCCCACTCGTTCTGCATAATACCTAAAAAGTTGACTATCTGCTGAATAAGTGTCGATAAATGCTTGGGAGGCTTTGAGGTAATCTTATCGGGAACCCCGCCCAAACCTTCGTGAATAAGCTGCCTAAGGGACCAGCCTGCACAATAACCTGAAAACATTGAAAGGTCATGAATATGAAAGGCTGCCGTTATATGGGCTTCGGCAATAGCCGGTGTATAAATATTTTTAAGCCAATAGTTTGCCGTAATAGTACCTGAGTTATGAAGAATAAGGCCGCCTAAAGAAAAGTTTACATTGGCATTTTCTTTTACACGCCAGTCGGATTGGCTTAAATAGCCGTCCATGGTGCTGTTTATATTCAGCATAAGGCTTTCCGCATCCCGTACGGCCTCCCTCTTGGCCCTGTAAAGGATATAGGCTTTTGCAAGACTGGCTTCCTTTTGTTCAATTAAAACAAGCTCTACAATATCTTGAATTTCTTCTATTGCCGGAATAGAATGAGCATAGCGGGATGCCATAATATTTTTAAGTTTTTCTTCTACCTTGTCCGTTAGAAACGCAGCCTTTTCATCGTTGGGGCTGCCTTCAACTGCGGTTATAGCCTTATTGATAGCTTTTTCTATTTTTTTACGATTATAAGCCTCAATTTCTCCTGAACGCTTTACTACCGAGCGCAATATTTCAGGCTTTGCCTTCTCCATAGTCCCTAAAAAGGACTTCCATTCAGGAAAAACCGTTTGATTTGTAGTTTTTTCCTCCATAACTTTTCATACCTCCCAATTTATTTACATCATTTATTTTCTGACTTTTTTTACCTCGTTTACAAATTCATCCAAATTGCTGAACTGTTTATAAACGGATGCAAAGCGGATATATGCCACCTTGTCTATTGAATATAAATGAGATAGAACCATCTCGCCCAAAGCAGTAGTTTCTATTTCTTTGTTAAGACCGGAACTTAAAATAGCCTGATCTTCAATTTCAGTAACAATATTTTCTATACTGTTTAAGGAAACAGGCCGCTTTTCAAGGGCCCGCTCGATACCTTTTTCAAGCTTTTTTCGGTCAAAGGGCTCCCTGCGGCCGTCCTTTTTGATAACCATAAAGGGTTTTTCTTCAATATGCTCATAACTTGTAAAGCGGTAACCGCAGGCAATACACTCCCGTCTCCTTCGGATACAATCCCCTTGAGCCAGAGTTCTTGATTCCATAACCTTATCATCGCAGCTTCCGCAATGCGGACATCTCATATTTTACTTGCAGGACACCTTAAAAGCCGGCATCCTTCCCTCCCAAAAATAGCGTATCTGAATATACGGTACAGAATATCACACTATATATAGCGTGTCAAGCCGATATTAAATTATTTTTCGCCTAAAAGCTGTTTTATTTCGAAAATTTCCGAAGACATCGCTGAGCGCTGCATAGACTGATATTTTTTCGGAACCATCTCCTTGCTTGTACACTCGATTGCAGCAACCAAATTTTGCAGTTCTATCTCATAAGGATAAGAAGGCGGAATAAAATCGGCTATAGTTTCTTCCAAGTCTTTTTGTATAATCATTGCCCTGCCTTCTACGGTCGCGTTCATCTTAGCACGCACCAATATGGCTTCTATATCCGCACCGGACACATCGAATTTAATCTTTTTTATTATCGAATTTAAATTTACATCATGAAGCTTTATGCGAAGCTTCCTTTGAAGGGTTTCAAAAAGGTCGATCCTTTCGGCATCGGTTTCGGGGTAAAAAAGAGCCAAATGTTCTTCAGCCCTGCCCTGCCTTTTTAAGTCGACGGGAATCAAATCGGGGCGGCAGGTAATCAAAAACCAGATTATCTTTCCCCTGTAAGCCGTGTTTCCCATAAAATTTGCTATCTGTGCAAAAACCCTGCTTGAAGTACCGGACACATCGTTCGCGGTACGGTTTCCGAGCACAACATCGGCCTCATCTATCATAACCGCCACAGGCGACATAGCCCTCAAAATATTCAGCACTTTTTCAAGATTCGATTCGGTAGCCCCCTGCCATTGAGAGCGGAAATTTCGTAAACGCACCATAGGAATACCTATTTCGCCCGCAAAGGCCGACACTATAAAGGTCTTTCCCGTTCCTATTGGGCCGGAAATAAGATAGCCCATAGGAAGGACATCGGTTCGGGCAGCCTTTAAAGCCTTTGCCGCAATTTTAAAGCGTTTTTTTACAAAGTCATGGCCTGAAACAAGGGAGAGGTCATAATCCGTATCTATAAATTCCAAAAGGCCGCCGGCTTCATTTTCGATAATTTCCCTTTTTTTGGTTGCCAAATAATCCAAACTTATAGGCTTGTCGTCCTGATAAGACTCTCCTACAAGCTGATAGAGATTTAATAGGTTTAAGCCGGAGGTTAAAGCGCCCATTCTTTCAGGGCTCAAGCCCCTCTCAGCTAAAAGGATTTCCTCGGTACGTCTTAAATGTTCTAAAAAATTAACCCTTACGGCAGCATCAGGCAGGGGAATACGTACCTTTATTGTAGAAGGAGAAGCTGTAAGACGGGGATTTAGGTCTGTCAGGTTTTCGGTAAGCATTATTATCGAAATATCCTCCCTAGTAAATGAGGGCTCATGGGACCATCTGTTTAGGGTAACAAGGCAGTACCTATCGGTTTCATCCAAATTTCCAATCTCATCGGCAGGAATTATGGTTTCGGCATAATCTATGATGAGAACAATCCTCAAATTCTTGCCGAAATTTAGAACAAAATACCTTTCAAGGTAAGAAAAAGCCTCTTCAGGGTCGCGTGATAAAAAATTTTCGGGAGGTACATCGGGATAAGTTCTGTGCATTGTTTCAAGATAAGCTCTTTCCATATCGGAAGTACAAAAAGAAATACCTCCCGACTTATCGTAGTACACTATTATATCCTGATTTCCAAACAAAACTTCGGAAATATAGTCTCGTATTTTTACAAATAAAAAGTTATGCCCGTACTCGGTTATTTGATGGGGTAAAAAATCCCTTATATTTCCATGCACAAAGTAAAGGTTTGCCGTTTTTGAGCAATATTTTCTGGAAAGCTCCTGCGCCCATTCCGGCAAAATATCTATATAGGCACTATTTTCTTTAATCAGCTGTTTTC